>CAJXII010000093.1 GCA_913054415.1 uncultured Arcobacter sp. | reverse complement strand
TGATACTTTTTTAGAATTGGATGGTAGATTTTATATTATGGATTTATTTGGGATAAATCAAACTATAAGCTATTTTATAATATCCTTACAAATCAAAAAAACAAGAGAGTTTATATGTTAATAGATGGACACAACAGAGTTGTAGATTATTTAAGAATATCTGTAACTGAAAGATGTAATTTTAGATGTCAATATTGTATGCCTGAGAAACCTTTTTCTTGGGTTCCACACGAAAATCTTCTATCTTTTGAAGATATGTTTGAGTTCGTAAAAGTTGCAATAGATGAGGGTATTAAAAAAATTAGATTAACAGGTGGGGAACCACTTTTAAGACACGGGCTTGTTCAATTTGTCAAACTTATCCATGATTATGCTCCCAATATTGATCTAGCTATTACAACCAATGCTTTTTTATTAGAAGAGACTGCACAATCTTTAAAAGATGCGGGACTTAAAAGATTAAATATCTCACTAGATAGTCTAAAACCAGAAGTAGCAAAACAGATAGCTCAAAAAGATGTTTTAGATAAAGTTTTAAAAGGTATCCACAAAGCAAATAGCATAGGATTGGGTATTAAAATAAATTGTGTTCCATTAAAAGGGATAAACGATAGTGAAATTATAGATCTTTTAGAATACTGTAAAAAGAATAATTGGGAGATAAGATTTATAGAGTTTATGGAAAACTCTCATGCAAGTGTGAAACAAGGACTTAGTTCCGATGAGATGCAAGAGATAATATCTAAAAAATATAAGTTTACTAAAGGAAAAAGAGTAGGAAGTAGTCCATCTCAAACATATATCCTAGAAGATGGATATAAATTTGGTATCATAGAGCCACATAAAGATGATTTTTGTAGCGATTGTAACCGTATAAGAATTACTGCAGAGGGTTATTTGATACCTTGCCTATATTTTGAAGATGCT
Organism: uncultured Arcobacter sp.; assembly: GCA_913054415.1. Lineage (GTDB taxonomy): Bacteria > Campylobacterota > Campylobacteria > Campylobacterales > Arcobacteraceae > CAJXII01. The sequence continues at coordinate 5,160 of CAJXII010000093.1, read as the reverse complement.
TTAAGTATCGCTGATGCTATCAAACAAAAAGATATCAAAGAAGCATCAAATATCTTAAAAAAAGTATTAAAAAACAAACCTGAAAAAAATAAATGGGGTAGTGAAAATCAATCAAATAGAGCTTTTTACGAAACAGGTGGTTGATAAACCAAATCTTACAAACAAAATTATAATAAAGGAAGAAAATTGAGAGCATTAATAAGTGTTAGTGATAAAAGTGGTGTTGAAAATTTTGCAAAAGAGTTAGTATCTTTAGGGTATGAGATAATCTCAACAGGTGGAACATACAAAAAGTTAGTTGAAGCTGGTATAGAAGCGATAGAGATAGATGAAGTTACAAAATTTCCTGAGTGTTTTGAGGGTCGTGTAAAAACTTTAAATCCATATATTCACGGTGGAATACTTCACAGAAGAGATAAACAATCACATCTTGATCAAGCAAAAGAGTTAGGGGTGCAAGGGATTGATCTAGTTTGTGTAAATCTATATCCATTCAAAGCTACTATTGAATCTACAGATGATTTTGAACAAATTATAGAAAATATAGACATAGGCGGACCTGCTATGGTGCGAAGTGCTGCTAAAAACTTTGATAGTGTTATAATAGTAACTGATGTAGTTGATTATGATGAGGTTTTAAATAGACTTAAAAATGATAATAATACACAAGAGTTTAGAAGAGATATGATGATAAAAGCTTATGAACATACAGCAGCTTATGATTCTATGATAGCAAACTATATGAACAAAAGATTTAATGGTGGATTTGGTTCTAAGCAATTTATAGTAGGAGATAAAGTATTTGATACTAGATATGGGGAAAATCCACATCAAAAAGGTGCTTTATATCAATTTGAACAACAATACTCTAAAAAATTTATCACACTAAAAGGGGAAGCTAGTTTTAACAATATGGGAGATATTAGTGGTGCTGCTAAAATCGCTAGTGCTTTTGGAGATGAAAATGCAGTTTGTATCGTAAAACATGGAAACCCTTGTGGATTTGCTATAAAAGATACACTACTTGAAAGTTATACTCAAGCTTTAAAATGTGATCCTATTAGTGCTTTTGGTGGAGTAGTTGCAGTAAATGGTATAGTAGATTTAGAATTAGCCCAAAAGATGAACGAGATATTTTTAGAAGTGGTATTTGCTGCTGATTTTACTGCCCAAGCACAAGAGGAGCTAAGTAAGAAAAAAAGAATCAAACTTTTTAAACAAGGAACAAAAAAAATAGAGTTAGAAAATACACCTTTTAATTTTAAAATCGTAGATGGAGGATTTGTATATCAAGATAGTGATAAAGTTGAAGATGATGAGATTACCAATGCAAAATGTGTAACTACAAAAGAGGCAACTGCTCAAGAGAAAAAAGATATGCAAATTGCTGTAAAAGTAGCTGCACTTACAAAATCAAACTGTGTAGTATATGTAAAAAATAGTGCAATGGTAGCAGTGGGTATGGGTATGACAAGTCGTGTAGATGCGGCTAAAGCTGCTTTGAGAAAAGCAGAAGATTTAGGACTAGATGTTACAGGATCTGTATTAGCTAGCGAGGCTTTCTTCCCTTTTAGAGATAGTATTGATGAAGCAAACAAAGCTGGTGTAAAATGTATTATTGAACCAGGTGGAAGTATCAGAGATGATGAGGTTATCCAAGCTGCCAATGAATACGGTATGAGTTTATACTTTACAGGGATTAGACACTTTTTACATTAATCTTAATAAAAAGCAAACTTCTCTTTCTTCTCCCTATTGTCCTAATGGGGAGAAGTTAAGTTTATTATTGCGACTGTAAAATCACTCCACTACCTATTAAACGGTTTTTATCATAAAAAACGGCAATCTGTCCAGAGGCTACTCCAAAAGCATTCTCTTTTAATACAATTTTTGCACTATTATTATCTTTATCAATTTTAACATCACAATCTATTGCCTTACTTCTATATCTTAGTTTTACACTACAACTAAATTCTATCTCATCTATAAACATATTTAGGTTATTGATATAAACTGTATCAATAGCAAGACGATCTTTTTTTGTTACTGTAATAGTATTGTTTTTAGCATCTATTGATTTTACAAAATGTGGCTCATGAGCTCCATGGACATAAAATCCCCGCCGTTTTCCTATAGTATAATTCATAAAACCTTTATGATGCCCTATAATATTTCCATCTTCATCTAGTGTATCACCTTGATTGTCTATATTTGTATGCTCCCTTAATATATCTGTATAATCATTTTCTACAAAACATATCTCTTGTGATTCTTTTTGGGCAGCTATTTCTTGAAATTGTGAAATTTTTGTAGCCTCTTTTAAAATATACTCTTTACTATATTTACTCATAGGAAATATAAGTTTTGGGATAATAGTTTTATCAATCTGTGCCAAAAAATAGCTTTGATCTTTTGTCAAATCTGATGCGGTATATATATATTTTAAATCACTAGAAGCATAATGCCCAGTAGCTAAATAATCACAACCTTTTTGCATAGCAAAATCAAATAACTTACCAAATTTTATAGTTTTATTACACATCACACAAGGATTGGGGGTGATGCCATCTTGATAGCTTTGGACAAAATAGTTATATACATTTTTATCAAACTCTTCAGTAAGATCTAGTATATGGTATTTAATACCCAAAAATTTTGATATTTTTTCTCCAGCTGAAATATTTTTTTCATGATAACCTTTTATTTTATTGTGTAGCTTCATATATACAGCTTGGATATCATACCCTTCTTTTTGCAATAACAATGCCGTCATGGCACTATCTATACCACCACTTAATCCAACCATTACTTTTTTATTATTCATAGCAACATTATATCAAATTAAAATATAATTACCGATATGGTGTTAATCTACTATTAGCTTTTTTACTGCTAAGTATTTATTTAAGGGTTTAAACATAATATAGATATAATTCTTTTATGATTAAATCTGATGAAAAAATACCACATATTCCTGTATTATTTGATGAAGTTATAGAGGCTTTTAAAGATATAGAAGATGGATATATTATTGATTGCACTACTGGATATGCTGGACATAGTTTAGCACTACTTCAATCAAATCCAAATATCAATCTAATATGCAATGATCAAGATATAGAGGCTTTAAAGTTTTCAAAAAGAAGATTAAAAGAGTATTCCAATAGAGTTATTTTCAATCAAGGCAACTTTAAAGATGTGATTACAAAATTTAAAGAGTATAACATAGTAGGTATTTTAGCAGATATTGGAGTCTCTTCATTACAACTAGATAATAATGATCGTGGCTTTGGATTTGATAGTGATATTTTAGATATGCGAATGGATCAAACTCAAACTTTAAGTGCTAGTAATGTTGTCAATAACTACACCCAAAGCCAACTTGAATATATCTTCAAAGAGTATGGGGAAGTAAGAGAATATAAAAAAACAGCTTCACTTATAGTTGAAAATAGACCATTTAGTAGTGCCAAAGAGTTATGTGCTTTACTAAATAAAAAACTTTATAAAAATAGCAAAATAAATCCTGCAACTTTACCTTTTCAAGCTATAAGAATAGAGGTAAATGATGAACTATCAGTTTTAAGTGATCTATTTGAATCTATAGAAAAAGCAAAACTTCACAACTGTATAGTAGCAATCATATCATTTCATTCTCTTGAAGATAGAATTGTGAAAAACTATTTTAAAAAATGGACCAAAAAATGTATCTGCCCACCTCAAAGTTTTAGATGTGAATGTGGAAACAACCACAATCTAGGTAAAATTATTACTAAAAAACCTATAACACCCATACAAAAAGAGATAAAACAAAATCCACGAAGTAGAAGTTCTAAGATGAGGATATTTAGATTTGACTAAGAAAAAAGATTATTTCAACAGTGTAAATAGTTTGATTATCGTATTTACAGTATTGTTTTTAGCTTTAATAATATGGATGCCTAAAATATATCTACAAAATAATATCTACTATATAAGTAAAAATATAAATAAGCTATATTCCCAATATATATCACTAAAAGAGGAAAATAAATTTTTAGAGCAACAGCTTGAAAAGATGAAATATAAAAATCAGATCATGGACTCTTTGATTTTACAAAATATCCAAAACAGATCTAATAAAAAATAATCTAAAGATTATTGATATATACAAGCTTTACACCATCAAATAAATCTTTGGAATTTTTTAAGGTTTGTAGTGTTAGTTTATGAGGATGACAAATAGCTATAGCAAAATGGTATTTTTTCGCTATTTTTACCGCTTTTTTTATCTGATTTTGTATATACCTTTTATCTATTTTATTATCTAAAAATACATTTCTTTGCAAATATTTTACATGATATTTTTTAGCATATTTTTTACCTACAGTTTTTGATGTAGTTCTACTATCTACAAAATATAGATTATATTTAGCAAATGTTTTCATAAGTTTATCCATAGCTTTACTATTTCGAGTGAATAAACTACCTGTATGATTGTTGATATATTTTACTTTAGGGTATAGTTGGATTATTTTTTTTATCCTATTATCTATAGTTTGTAAGCTATCAGTTATATGTAAAGTATGAGCCTCTTCATACATAAAACTATTAGCTTGTAAAGGTAGATGAACCATATAAAATGGGATATTTTTTGCTATTTTTGCTGATTTTGGATGCCTTTTCATTGGTGGTAGAAATGACATAGTAATAGGATATCCAATACCTAAAATAGTATCTACTTGACTTTTAAACGATACATCATCTATAACTATAGCTAACTTTGGTTGATTTTTTTTAGGCTTTATTGCATTTGAGATATGTTGTTTATCTGGTTTATTTATAACTATTTTTTTATTTATTTTTATATCTTTGGGTTTTTTATCCTCTATCTTTTTATCCTCTGTTGGATATCTAAAAGTATATTTTGGTTGTGGATTGCTATTTTGTTCTATAATATCTTCATCATCTATGGTTGTTTCATAATCTATCTCCATAGCTTTGGTTTTCTCTTCAAATCGTTTTGCTTGTTGTTTTAAGAATTTATCATATTCTAATTCATCATTTTTAGTAGTTTTTTTTATTGTAGTATTTACAGTAGTATGCTTAGTGTTATTTAACATAAAGACCAAATAACCAATAGCAGATATTAGAAATGTTAATATTAATATATTTATAATT
>CAJXII010000092.1 GCA_913054415.1 uncultured Arcobacter sp. | reverse complement strand
GTTTGCTCTTTGTATAGATTACCATCTTTAATAAGCTCTTGAAATTTTATATTATCTATAAGTAAAGATACACGATTGTATATATCATCAAAATCTATACTATCCAAAATATAGCTATATCTATTTTTTATAACAGTTATGGCAATATCAAGCTCATCTTTTGTAAAACTATTTAAAAGTTCCAAACAATAATGTGTTGCCAATCCAAAATATTGAGCTTTTAACTCTGTATCACTCTCTTTTGGATTTGAAACATTTTGTTGCACCCCTAAATCTAATTTTTCATATTGTAGTTGTGTTTGAATATTATTTTTAGTAGATAGATTTTTTTGAATTTCAAGCTTACCAATAGCAATATTATCAAATTGATAATTTAACATATCAAAAACACTTTGTTTCTCTTTTTTGAAGATTATCATATTCTCTTTTGCTCTTGTAAGTGCTACATATAAAACATTAAGTTCATCATCTCTTTGTAGGGTATGCTCTTTATCTAAAGCCTTTTGATAATCTTGATCTAATAGTTCCCTTTTTGATTTTTTTGTATAGATATTTACAAGATCTATTTTATCATACTCAAACAACAATGTTGATCTATCGCTATTTTTTCTTTTAATTCTATCTAAAACAAAAACAGTATCAAACTCTAACCCTTTTGATTTGAATATTGTTAAAATTTGTAATCCACTATTATCTTTACCTACACTTATAGCATCTAAACGGTCAATATTATATACAAAATCTACAATATTATGATATTGGCTACTTAACTGAATCAACTCTATAATATTTTTATCTACAATATTAAGATTTGTAGCGATATATTTTAGAACAAAAGCGATAGGATTTTTATATATATCTACTGAGATGGAAGCTTGAGTATTGATATCATTACCAACTATAGCATTGAAATTACATAGATAAAACTGCTCTTGAAAATATAGATATTTGATATAGTTGATCAAAGCTTTTACATTTGGTTCATTGATAAGTTTTGATGTCATCTCTGTATTGATCTTAAAATTAGGAAATCTATTTTTAAGATAATTATACAGATCTAAAACATCTTGATTTGTATATGTAAGGATAGCTATATTATTAATATCCAATCCCTTTTGCACTAGATCAAAGATCTTATCGCTGATTTGTTGATATAGTTCATTTTCATCTGGATCAAATTTGATAATCTGGATATATCCTTGAGTATTGTGTTTAATCTTTTGTGGATAATATTCATAATTTGGTATATCTAAAAAAGCTTGATTTACAAACTGGACAATATTTTGAGAACTTCTATAGTTTGTATCTAATATCTCCAACTTAATTTGAGGGTGAAACTTCTGTAATAGATGATCAAATAACTCTTTTTTGCCACCTCTGAATCTATATATTGACTGTTTTGTATCCCCTACATAAAAAAATGTTTTTAACTTATCATTATTTACAGATGATACAATCTCACTAATAAGTGGCTCTAATATTTTATATTGTAATACAGATGTATCTTGAAACTCATCTATTAGGATTGAGCTATAAGATGAATCAAGGCGAAAATATAAAAAATCTCTATCTATAAAAGTAGATAATAGTTGATATGTGATATTTGTAATATCACTAAACTCTAAACTATTTCTTTGTTTATTATAACTATGGCGAAAACTTTTAAAATCTTCAAAGATAGAAAATAATCCCTCTTGACTAATAGCATCTTGATAATAATAGTATTTAACTAAATTTGTTTTTAATCTAACAAAATTACTATCTAAATTTTCTATTGTTTTACTTTTTTTAAAATATTTATACCCTTGCAAACTATCTTTTGCTAACCAAGTAGCACCTTTGCTTAGCAAACCTAATATATCTTGAAAATCAACAGCATTTTTGGCGACATTTGATAGGTCTGAATTATCTACAAAATCTTTGATAATAAAAGCATCTTTTAAAATATCATCTTTTAAGATTTGATAAATATCAAAATCTATACTATATCGTGGTAAAGTTTCATTTTTATCACTTAGTTGTTTAAAAAGTTCCACTATTGATTTTAATTTTTTTTGCTCATTGTAAGAGTATTGTATCAATCTAGTAAATTGCTCATTATCTAAAGATAGTAAAAATTTATATAACAATAACTCCTCATCATCATAAGCTATTTGAAAATCATCATCAATATCTACATACCCACTAAACTCTCTTAAAATTTTATTGACAAATTTATCAATAGTAAAAATAGACAATGAACTAGCGATAAACTTTTTAATAATCATCTCTTTTTTATCTAATATTGTATCTTTATCCAAATTGGTCTGTTTTAATATCTCTTCTAAAATATTTAGATCATCTCCTAGTTCAAACAAAGTGTTATATATCCTTTGCGTCATAGATACAACCGCTTTATTTGTAAATGTAAGAGTTAATATCTCACTTGGATCTATGCCTTTTAACAACAAAGATATATATCGCACAGTTAATGCAAATGTTTTACCACTTCCTGCACTTGCTTTTAAACTTAAATATTTTTTCATCTAAACATCTCTATTACATATAATTTTATATGGGCAATACAAGCACTTAGCTATATCTTTAGTTTGATAAAAATCAACTTGTTTTGTATGTAGTTGTGCCAACTTTTCATCTAATAGATCTAATTTTTCCTCTAACATTACCTCTTTTTTTATAGAAGCATCATTGAGATCATAATAGGCTACTTGATTTATATTTTTATCTCTATTTGCCAAATAGTAAAACTCAAGCTGAAAATCTGTGCTATTTGGATATGTTTTTGATGTATCTATTTTTAGACTAGATGAAGTTTTATAATCTAATATATCGTAAGAGTTATCAGAGTTTTGAGTGATCGCATCTATTTGCCCTGTAAGATTTATATTATTATACACAATATTAAAATCTTGCTCTATTTGAACAATCTGTATCCCTTGCTCTTTTCTTGATTGCTCTTTTTGGGCAAATAGTTTTAGTTTTTGTTTCCATAACTCTATATCCATAATAAGATATGGGTTTGTTTCATTTAATTTTTGATAATAGTTTAGCTGAGTTTGGATATTGCTATAGGTTAATATATCCTCTTTGGTAAGTTTCTCTATAGTTTTATGGATAATATTTCCTATCTCATAACCTTTGGGTTTGAGTGATACTATATGCTCTTGGATTTTTAATATATATTTTAGATAATATTTTCTAGGGCAATCAAGATATACTTTTAAAGATGTAGCTGACCATACTTTTTTAGATAGATCTATATCTAAGATGATCTGTTTATTAAGATGTGATATTGTGCTAGATTTATATAATATCTGATTAAAAAAATCATCATAAAAGTTTGTATTTATTGTATAACTAGCAAATATATCATCTATAAATCTACTTTTTGTATTGATCTCATCTTCCAAATAAGATATAGCTAGATATTTTGTTTGATCAAATAGGTTTTTATAATAATACCTTTGAAGATTTTGTCTATCTTCATTTGTAGGAAGATCGATATGTTTTTTTATAGCTGATGAGATAAATTTATCTTTTATACTTCTTTTTGGAACTAACTCATCATTAAAATCACATACAATAACACCATCATAGTTTATATTTTGATTAAAATTCAATCCCCTTGTTTCAAGCAATCCCATTACAGTAATTGGACCACCACAAATATCATCTATAGTAATTTGTGCTATTTTTTGTTGAAGAAGTTTAAAAATTTCACTAAGTTTTAGTGGTATAGTTTGATTAGATCCAAATGCCAACAACATTAATGATATTTTAATCTGCACAAGTTGTTTTTGGATATCTTGATTCTGTTCAACTAAAAATATTTTTTCTAAAATCTCATCTAATTGTGATCTATTTATAGTTCTATTCCAACTCTTTTTTAGATATTCAAACAACTCATTATCTATGCCAAACTTTGTAAATTTATCTTTATCATAAGGCTCAAAATTTACTATTAATTTTACAATACTATCTACTAAGAGTTTGATATTTGCATTATCTATACTATTTCCCATAGCAAAATTGAAATATTTTTGATCATCAAATATTGATAAAAGTGAGCAAAACTTTTCATCAGGCAAAACAACTACTATTTTATTTGGTGAAATATTATGATTATGTATCATATTATAAATATGGTATTTTATAAATCCTATTTGTGTAACTCTTTGTGAAATAGGTGTTATTGTTAATGTTTTATTATAGTTCTTTAGTGGTTGTTTTGATACTATTGTTTTATTACTAAGATCGATCTCATAACTATATCCCACTTCTAGTTTTATTGATATATTTTGGAAAAGTTTTATGTTTTTTAAATTATAATGATTGATATTAACATACACAAAAGTATTAACTTGCCGTGCTATTTGTTGAAATATATTAAACTCAAATTTTGAAAAATACCCATCATAAAATAGCTTAATACTACTATACTCTTTGATAAAATTTTGATTTATATCATAATGATATGGCAATAAGCTTTGATCTATATAGTTATTTTGTATCAATACATTATGGTATTGTTTTTGAATCTGTTTTAAAATAGCTAGATGATCTTGATATAAAGCATAAGTATCTACACCTTCTAAATCATCTAAAGTTTTATATTCACTTGATAGTTCATTAAATAGCCTTATGATAAATTCACTTTGTTTAAAAAATGAACTAAAACTGTGACTTAAACCCAATTTATCTATATCTATATTTTGAACTACTTCTTGAAGATATAAAAATTGCAACTCTTTTGAGATTAATATTTTAGATTTTGTATATATAGCTCTTTGAAAAAAATCACCTATAGACATAAGCTTTGGTAAAAATTGATTTTTCTCTTTTTGAGCATTAGAAAATTCTCTAATTGCTCTAGTTGTTGGGAAAATATATAATGTTTTATCTAGCATCTGTTTTTAGAAAGATATAACCTTTTTGTTTCCCTATCTCTACAGTTCCTGTAATATTCCAGTAACCTTTACTTTTTATATTAAATTGTTGCAATTTTTTAGAACCTATTTGAAGCTTAACATCATGATCGTGTGAAACAGACATAGTTATAAGAAAATTACCTACACTTTTTGTAGCAACCTCTTGTCCATCTTTTGTAAAAATAATATATTTAAAACTATTATCTCCTAAATGAAGTAGATTTCTTCTTGTTTTTCTATCTTTGATAGCTCTTTGAGATAAAAATATATCTTTAGTTACAAGTCCATCTATTTGTGTATCATTGATAAAAAACTTAATATTATATTTTTTAGAAAAATTTTGATTGCTTATCATAATATCATTGTAATGTTCATCTACATAATGGTAATTACTTAAAAATGAATCATCATCATCTGTTCCAACAGCAGCTTGAACTACCATATAAACAGTCCAAAAAATCAATGCTAAACTAAATAGCACTTTTGATATAAATAAAAAATAAACTACAGGTCTAGACATCTCTTTTTTTCTCTTTCATAATAATAACTATATAAGCTAAAATACCAAATACCACCATTGTATACATAAATGCTTTCCAAATAGTGCTAAACTCTTTACTACCATTACCGATATTTGATTTTAATTTGATATTTTTACTTTTTGCCAAAACATCTGCTATTTGTGCATATCCATTGAGACAAGCGGCACTTGTTTTTGCATAAAGTGTATTTTTATCTTTTGAAGCAAGTAACGGAATCACATACCCTTGTAATATATCATCAGTATCTATAATATTTTCAAAATTTTTAGAATATAATATATTTGCATAATGTTGATGCAACACAAGTGTCATAACAACATAATTTTTAGTTGTATCTATTTTCGATAATATCCACTTATCATATTTTCTCATAAGATCAATTTTTTCTTTTCTAGGTTTTGATAGATCTACACCATTGTCTTTTTTTACCACAACATATATATTGTATCCTAGTTTTTGCTGAACTTCTGTTCCTATTTGAGTGATTTTGTCTTGAGCTCGTGGATCTATCAATCCATCATCAAATATGATAAATTTCGTTTGATTTGCTAAAAGTTGAGATATAAATAAACCCAAAATAAATAGATATTTAATTTTCAAATTTTTTCCTTAATAATATAATT
>CAJXII010000091.1 GCA_913054415.1 uncultured Arcobacter sp. | reverse complement strand
TATAGATAATTTTTATATAATAGTAAGAATTAATAAAATCTTAAAAGGAAAGAGTAATAATGAGTATTTCAATTTATAAATATGATGTTGTTATCGTAGGTGCAGGACTTGCTGGTTGTGCAGCAGCTAGGGAAGCTGCACATGCAGGTCTTAGTGCTTGTGTATTGACAAAACTTCATCCGCTAAGAAGTCATTCAGGTGCTGCGCAAGGTGGTATTAATGCAGCTTTAAGTGAAGAGGATAGTATTGAGTTACATGAATTTGATACAGTAAAAGGTAGTGATTATCTAGGTGATCAAGATTGTATCAGACTTATGTGTCAAAAAGCACCTGAAACTATCAGATGGGCTGAAAAGATGGGAGCAGTATTCTCAAGAAAAGAGGATGGTTCTATTGCTCAACGACCATTTGGTGGGCAAAGTAGTCCAAGAGCTTGTTATGCAAAAGATAGAACAGGTCTTACACTTCTACAAACTATTTACGAACAAGCACATAGAGATGGTGTTGATTTCAAAGATGAATATTATGTAGCTGATATTATTTATAAAGATGGAAAAGTTACAGGTGTAGTTGCTTTCAATCTTGTAGATAGCCAACCTATGATTTTTAATGCAAGAGCAGTTATGTTTGCAACTGGTGGATATGGAAGAGCTTTTAAAATCAACTCAAATGCTCATGCTAATACAGGTGATGCTTTAAGTATAGTTGCTAGAAAAGGGTTGCCATTAGAAGATATGGAATTTGTGCAATTTCATCCAACAGGAATAGCTGGAAGTGGTGTTCTTATATCTGAAGCAGCAAGAGGAGAAGGTGGAAAACTTCTTAACTCTAAAGGTGAAAGATTTATGGAAAAATATGCACCAAATAAATTAGAACTTGCTTCAAGAGATGTTGTATCAAGAGCTATTACACAAGAGATTTTAGAGGGTCGTGGATGTGGTGAAAACAAAGATCATGTTCTTATAGATCTTACACATTTAGGTGCTGATCTTATCAATACAAAACTTCCAGAACTTAGAGATTTAGCTATCACATTTTTAGGTCAAGATATGATTAAAGAACCTATTAGTATTGCTGCAACTGCTCACTATAGTATGGGTGGTATTCCTGTAAATATTAATGGACATGTAAGAAAAAATAGCCAAGAGTTAGTAGAGGGATTTTATGCTGCTGGTGAGTGTAGTTGTGTAAGTGTTCATGGAGCAAATAGACTAGGAGCAAACTCAGTATTAGAAGCACTTTTCTTTGGAAGACATGTGGGAGACAATATAGTAAAAGACCTAAAAGAAGGTATTGAATTTATAGATGCTACTGAAGAGGATGCAAATGCTACACTAGAAGAGATGGAAAGATTAAGATCTTTAAACGGAACTCAAAGAGTGCCAGATATTAGAAATGATCTACAACAAAGTATGACTGATAATGCTGGTGTATTTAGAACAGAAGAATCACTTATCAAACAAAGAGAGATTATCAAAGAGTTAAGAAAAAGATTTGAAGATATTAGAATTGATGATAAATCAAAAGTTTATAATACAGATCTACAAGAAGCTATTGAGTTAGGTCATATGCTTGATTTCTCTGCTTTTATAGTAGAAAGTGCAATAGATAGAAAAGAGAGTCGTGGAGCTCACTTTAGAGATGATTATCCAACAAGAGATGATGAAAACTATCTAAAACATACTATGGCATATATGGATGATAAACACAATATATCTATTGATCATATGGATGTAGTGTTGGGTTATCATGAATTAGCAGAAAGAACATACTAGGAGATAATTATGAGTGATACAAAAAAATTAAAAATTAAAGTTTTTAGATTCAACAAAGAAACTGATTATCTACCTCATTACGATACATTTGAGATGAATGTAGGAAAAGATGAATTAGTTCTTGATGTTATGAATAGAATAAAATGGGAGCATGATGGAACTTTTACTTATAGAAGAAGTTGTCGTCATGGTATTTGTGGAAGTTGTGCTGTTAAAGTAAATGGTAAAGCAACTCTAGCTTGTAAAGATAATGTTTTAGAACTAACAAAAATATTTGGAGATGAGCTAGTAATAGAACCTCAAGATATCAAAAGAGCATATAAAGATATGATCATAGATAAAACAAACTTTTGGAATAAATATAATTCTGTTCAACCATATCTTGTAGCAGATATTGATGAGTTCCCAACTCAAGAAAATCTTGTATCTATTGAGGACAATGAACAAATAGATGAAGCTGATTATTGTATCCAATGTGGAGCTTGTTTCTATTCTTGTCCTGTTGTTGAAGTAAATCCTGAATACACTGGTCCAGCTGCACTTGTGAAAGCTTGGAGATTTAATTCAGATGTAAGAGATGATGCTACTGATAGTCGTCTTGAAAAACTTCAAGAGTTAGGAAGTGGTATATGGGATTGTGTAAAATGTAACGAGTGTGCTGAAGCTTGTCCAAAAGAGATAAATCCTATTAGTAAAATCACAAAACTACATCAACAAACTTTCCAAAAAGGTAAAGCTTTAAATAATGTAGCAGTTCGACATGCTGTTGGATTTAAATGGTCAATAGATAAACACGGTATCTTAGATGAAGGTGAGCTTGTAAGATATAGTGAAGGAAATATTGGTGTTATGAAACATATTCCAGAAGCGATAGCTATGTTCAATAAAGGTAAAATTGTTATGCCTTGGAATATGCCAAAATCTAAAAATTTAGATGAGATTAAAAAATTAGTTGATATTAGTTCAACTGCAAAATTTTAGGCGAAAGTCGTTAGGTTAGAAGAAGGGAAAACTATGAAAGAAACAAAAAAACTAAAATATGCACTATATACAGGCTGCACAGCAAGAGAATCTACTCCTGAACTTTTAAAATCAACTATGGCTATAGCTGATAAATTAGGGATTGAATTGGTTTTATTAGATGAAGCTAGTTGTTGTGGAGCTAGTCATCTACAAGATTTTGATGAGTTATTATCTGCAGTTTTAAATGCTAGAAATATATGTTATGCTGAAAAATTAGGATTGCCTATGGTTACTATTTGTAACACTTGTCAATTAAACACATCTCTTACAAAAGAGAGACTTGATACAGATCCAGATTTTAGAGCAAAAGTAAATGAAAAATTAGCAGAGGTTGGATTGGAATATAAAGGGACAAGCGAAGTAAAACACTTCTTATATGCTCTTCAAGATGATTATGGATATGATAAAATTGCTCAAGAGGTTGTAAATCCTATGAGTGATACAAATATAGCAGCATTTTATGGTTGTCATAATATTAGACCAAGTCATCTTCAACAAAAAACAAATGGTGGTGAAAATCCATACAAACCTGTATCTTTAGATAATTTGATTATCGCTTTAGGTGGTAATGCAGTAGAATATGAATCAAAAAATAAATGTTGTGGTTTCCATGTAGAGTTACAAAATCCTACAACTGCAAACAGATTAAGTGCTACAGCTATGACGGATGCTATAGATAATGATGCAGATGTGATGGTAACACCTTGTCCATTATGTCATTTAAGAATGGATGTTCAACAACACAATATCTCAAAAGAAGCTGGGAGAGAAGTAAATATACCTGTATTACATCTTCCACAAATGGTTGGTATTGCATTGGGGATTGAACCTACTAAATTAGGTTTAGAACACAATGTAACACAAACAGGATTATCAAGCTAATTAATAGTAGCTTAATTTAGGTAATTAGGAGTTTTTACATCCTTTTTACTTAAAAGCTTTTTTAGTAAAATACCTATACAAAACACAAACAAAGGAATAAAAATGCCAAAAATCAATAAATATCAAGATATTAGTGAAGTAGATAGAGTTGCTAAAAAAGATTTAATAGATAGACACAGTCCATTTATCACATGTGAAAATGTTGCAAAAATAAATGAACCATTTGAAGTAAAAGTAACAATGGGGAATGAATTTACACATCCAGATGATTTTGATCATTATATCGAATCAGTTACACTTTTTGATGGTGAAACAAAACTTGCTCAAGCTACTTATGTGCCTGGAACTTTAGGAAACATCAAAGCACATAACACTACAACATTTACAATCATACCTACAGGTAAAAAACTAAATCTTGTAGCTCATGGATATTGCACAAAACATGGAATTTGGGAAGGAACTTCTGTAGAAGTTGTTGTAGAACAATAATACAATCTTGGATTATGAGTATAGAAAATAGTTATTTAGGATTAGATTTTACTATATCTTCCTCTATACTCATTATCCTAATTTTCTCTTTATTATACATATTTAGAAAAAAAATATTTACCTTTTACTATAAAGATAAATCATTAGGTGATTTTAACAATAAATTAAAAGCATATTTAGAATCAACTTATCCAAAAATCAAATTTGATTATTCGATCTTTCAAGATGCACAAAAAGAACCAAATCCAGATACAAGAAGATATCTTATTATCGATAATTTAGTTCAACAATTTATAAATGCAAAACTTGATGAAAATATATCAAAAAAACCTATACCCAAAGATAAATTATGGGATAGTTATGTATATGATTCTAAACCTGACGGCAATAAACTACCAAAAGATTGGTCGCGAAGAAAACTCTTAGTTTTAGAAAGAGATGGTAATATTTGTCAAAGATGTGGCACTCATGCCAAACCTGAAAATGCCCATCTTTTTAATATTAAATCACTCAGTGATGGTGGATATTTTTATCTTGAAAATCTAGTAATACTATGTAACGATTGCTATAAAATCACCACAAAGAAAAATATCAAATATTTAGATATTAAGGATGCTTTAGAAAGTTTGTAATATTATAATGCTATAATTTGCTTATGTTAAAAATATTACTTTGGTTACATCTTTTTATATTATCATCATTTGCTAGTCATATATTATGGCAAAGCAATTACTCAAAAGCTTTAAAACAAGCTCAACAGCAAAATAAAACTTTAATGGTGCTACTAATAAAAAACAACTCTCAAGCTTGTAAAGATATAGTAAAGAATATTTTTACAAATCAGCCATATATTGCAAAATTAAATCAAAAAACTATAGCAGTGATTGTAAATAAAGATAGTAATGCAAATTACCCTATTGAGATGTATTATTCTACAATATTTCCTACACTCTTTTTTGTAAATCCACAAAATGAGATATTTATAAAAGATCCATATTATGGTGATGTTGGCACAAAAGATATAAAAAATATAATCAATGAGCTACAATGAAAAATAAAAGAATAGTTTTAATTACAGGTGCAAGTTCTGGTATGGGAAAGCAAACCGCACAATATTTAGCCTCTTGTGGTTTTATTGTATATGCTACAACTAGAACACCAAATAAATTAGATGATATAAAACAGGACAATTTAATACCAATTAAAATAGATTTAACCACTCAAGAGAGTATAAATAATACAATTCAGACAATAATAAAAAATCATAAAAAAATAGATATACTTATCAACAATGCTGGATATGGATTAGTCTCAACTGTAGAAGATGTTACAGAAGAGCAAATGTATGATCAATTTAATATAAATGTTTTTGGGGTTCTTAGAGTATCAAAAGCTGTTATACCAATTATGAGAAAACAAAAAAGTGGACTTATTATCAATATTAGCTCATTTTTAGGTAAGATTGGATTGCCTTTACTTACGCTTTACAACTCTAGCAAATATGCACTTGAGGGAATTACAGATAGTTTAAGATATGAATTAAAAGATTTTAATATAAGAGTTCATTCTATTATGCCCGGTTTTTTTGATACAAAGTTTGTAAGAGATAATCTACAAATAAATCAAAACACTTTTAGTCAAAATTCACCATATAAACATATAGTATCTTCATTAGTTCCAACAATAGTGGAACAAATCAATAATGGAAACAACTCTATAGAAGTGGCAAAATTAATTTTAGATATTATAGAAGATAAAAATTTCAAAGCAAGAGTAACCGCAGGAGATAAAGCAAAAAAATTTATCCCTATAAAAAAAGAGTTAAGTGATGAGGATTTTGAAAGAAGAGTAAGGGAATACTATACAATATAATGGAAAGTTTTTTCTTTAATATTACAGATAGAAGTTATAAAATTACTAATATTTATA
>CAJXII010000090.1 GCA_913054415.1 uncultured Arcobacter sp. | reverse complement strand
AAACTTATAGAAAATAACATATAGTATGTTATAGCTACAATTATAAAAGTGATAAAAAGTAAAAGTTTAGAATTTATCATCATAGTTATATTAACTTATAGTATTTAATTCTGCTTCTACTTTTTTGAATTTTTCTTTTGCATCCTCTAGTGCTTTTTTGTTTGTTGCTATAACTTCAGGTTTAGCATTTGCTATAAATTTTTCATTACCTAACATACCATTTAGTTTATCAATCTCTTTTTGAAGCTTCTCTTTTTGTTTTGTAAGTTTGCTTATAATTGGTGCCATATCGATTTCACCTTTTGGTAGATAAACTTCAAGATTGTTTGATACATCTGTGATACTATTCTCTACTTTTGTATCTACAAACTCCACATCTTCTACTTTTGCTAGTTTTTCAATAAATCTTTTCCCAAATACTTCTATATCTTTAGCTAAAGAGAATTTGTCCCGATGGGTCAAATCTTGATTTGGGGTATCCATCGTGTGGCAACTCTTCTCTTGAGATGAAGATATATCTAATTTGATATAAGCTTTTTCTATCTTGCTATTTCCCATATCTATTACAACTTTTGCTCTTCTTAAACTTGTGATCGCTTCTTGAATAATATCAAACATATTTTCCACTTCTATATCTCTTTTGATATTTTTAGGAAAAGCATTTATCATCAAAGATTCGCCATCTTCAAGTGTAGTTCCGCTTAATTTATGATATAAATGATCTGCAATAAATGGCATAATTGGACTTATCATTTTAAGTGTCTCTTTAAATATAGCACCTAATTCTACTATACTTTCTTTACTAGCTTTACTATACTCTATACCCCAATCACAATATTCATTCCATACAAAATTATAAAGCTCTTTTGCCATCTCATCAAATTTGTAACTATCTATTTTTTCTCTGATTGTATCAACTGCAACACTAAGTCTGCTTTGCATATACTTCCCAAGTGGAGTTACAACTTCTATCTCATTTAGGTCTTTAAAAGTTTCTACATTTAGTTGTAAAAAGTTACTAGCATTATAAAGTTTGTTTGTAAAGTTTCTAAATTGTTCTAAATTTTTTGCACCTAATTTTATATCTCTTCCTTGAACTGCCAAGTAAGCTAAGGTAAATCTTATGATATCCGCACTATGCTCTTGCACCATATCAAGGGGATCTATCACATTTCCTTTACTCTTGCTCATCTTAGCACCTTTTTCATCTCTAACAAGTGCATGCATATAGATATCTTTAAATGGTAATTCTCCTGTAAAATGCTCACCCATCATCATCATACGAGCTACCCAGAAAAACATAATATCAAATCCAGTAATAAGTAAGCTATTTGGATAGAAATCTTTCATATCAGTATCATTGTAAAGCTCTTTTAGTTTACCGTTATTTCCCCAACCAAGTGGTGACATTGCCCACAAAGCACTACTAAACCAAGTATCAAGCACATCTGGATCTTGAGTGTAGTTTTTGCTGTTACATTTAGGACAACCATCTGGTGTATCTTTTTTATCTGCCCATTGATGATTGCAATCATTACAAGTAAATACAGGTATTCTATGCCCCCACCAAAGCTGTCTTGAGATACACCAAGGTCTAAGCTCATCCATCCAAGCTGTGTATGAGTTGATCCAATGTTTTGGGTGGAAGTTGTTATGTGCTTTTGTTTTGTCTATACTATTTTTTGCTATTTTTTCACTTAAAAACCATTGTTGAGATATAAAAGGTTCTACTATATTTTTACATCTATAACAATGCCCTACTTGATGGATATGCTCTTCTATTTTTACTATATGTCCTGCATTTTGTAATGCTTTTACAATAACTGGTCTAGCTTCCAATCGCTCAAGTCCTTCAAACTCTCCACAATAAGAGTTTAAAATACCTTTTTCATCAAATACTTTTATAAACTCTAAGTTGTGTCGTTTTCCTACTTCGTAGTCATTTTGATCGTGTGCAGGGGTAACTTTTACTACACCTGTTCCAAACTCCATATCTACATGCTCATCTGTGATGATTTTGATCTTTCTGTTTGTTAGTGGCAATATTACTTCTTTGCCAACTATATCTTTATATCGCTCATCATTTGGATGCACCATAATAGCAGTATCTCCAAAATATGTTTCAGGTCTAGTAGTTGCTACTTCAATACTTCCACTACCATCAGCAAAATTGTAAGTCATATGGTAAAATGCACCTTTTACCTCTTCATGTTCTACCTCTATATCACTTAATGCACCATCTTTTGTACACCAATTTACCATATAGTTATTTTGTGTAATATATCCTTGATTATAAAGCTCTACAAATGCCTCTTTTACCGCTTCCTTTAGACCCTCATCCATAGTAAATCTTTCGCGGCTCCAAGCTGGTGTAACACCTAATTTTCTCATTTGATGAACTATATTTCCCCCACTTGTCTCTTTTTGTAACCAAGCTCTTTTTAAAAACTCATCTCTTCCTATTTTTTCTTTTGTAGTTCCTTCGCTTAATAGCTGTTTTTCGACTACATTTTGAGTTGCAATTCCTGCATGATCAGTTCCTGGTTGCCAAAGTGTTTTAAAACCATCCATTCTTTTATATCTAGTAATAATATCTTGTAGTGTAAATGTAAGTGCATGACCTATATGTAAGCTTCCTGTTACATTAGGAGGTGGCATCATAATAGAAAAATTTTTTCCATCTTCTTGGATAGATTTGTTTCCATCTATCTCAAAATAACCTCTTTGCTCCCAAATTTTATAATATTTATCTTCTACTTCATGTGGATTGTATTTGTTACTCATAATTCAAATTCCTAATAGTGTGGTCTCTTTTTTTGCGATTATACCCAATCTTAGATAAATAAATTCTAATTTATTTGGATTTAACAAAAAATTAGATAAAATATTGCCCTTTAGAGGTTTTCTAACAGTTTAAAAATATTAGGAGTAATATAATTATGCAATTAACTGGTTCACAAATGATAATAGAAGCTTTACATAAGGAAAATACAGAAGTTGTATTTGGTTATCCTGGTGGGGCTATTATGAATGTATATGATGAGATATATAAGCAAGACTATTTTGAACATATACTAACAAAACACGAACAAGCAGCAGTTCATGCTGCAGATGCTTATGCAAGAAGCACAGGAAAAGTTGGAGTTGCAATAGTTACAAGTGGCCCAGGTTTTACAAATGCAGTTACAGGATTAGCTACTGCTTATACAGATTCTATCCCTATGGTTGTAATAAGTGGGCAAGTGCCAACACCTGTAATAGGAACTGATGCTTTCCAAGAGATAGATGCAGTAGGTATTAGTAGAAGTTGCACCAAACACAATTTTTTAGTAAATGATATCAATGAATTAAATCGTGTTTTAAAAATCGCATTTCATATAGCAAAAACAGGACGACCAGGACCTGTTCATATAGATCTACCAAAAGATGTATCTGCACAGTTGGGTGAATTTGATTATGATAAACAATGGGATCTTCCTACTTATAAGCCTACAATTAAAGGAAATAAACGACAAATCAAAAATGCTCTAAAACATATTAGCGAATCAAAAAGACCACTTCTGTATATAGGTGGTGGTGCTGTTTTATCTGATTGTTATGAAGATATTAGAAAATTTGTTCATACTACTAAAATTCCAGCAGTAGAAACACTTATGGCAAGAGGTGTTTTAAGTCATGATGATAAATACTCTTTTGGTATGTTAGGTATGCATGGAGAGTATGCTGCGAATATGGCTATGAGTCAAACAGATATGATTATAGCTTTGGGAGCAAGATTTGATGATAGAGTAACTGGTAGACTTGATGTTTTTGCAAAAAAAGCACATGTTGTTCATGTAGATATTGATCCTGCAAGTATCGCTAAGATAGTAAAACCAAACTATCCAATAGTTGGTGATCTAAAAGTTGTGATGAAGCAAATTTTAGAGTTAGTTGATGATTATCAATTCAACGACTACTCATCTTGGCACCAAAAACTACTAGATTATAGAAAAGAGCAACCACTAAAATATTTTGAAGATAGCGATAGATTAAAACCACAATGGGTTATCCAACGAACAGGAGAACTAATAGGTGATAAAGCACTTATCTCTACAGATGTTGGACAACATCAGATGTGGACTGCACAATTTTATCCATTTAGCAAACCAAGAACTTTTATGACAAGTGGTGGATTGGGAACTATGGGGGTTGGACTTCCATTTGCTTTAGGTGTAAAAAGAGCATTTCCAGATAAAATATCTGTAAATTTTACAGGTGATGGGTCTATTATGATGAATATTCAAGAGTTAGTAACAGCAACTCAATATAACTTACCTATGATAAATATTATTCTAAATAACAATTATCTAGGGATGGTAAGACAATGGCAAACAAGATTTTATGAAGATAGATTAGCTCAAACAGTTTTAGATACTCAAGCAGATTTTCAACTTTTAGCACAATCTATGGGTGGTGTTGGTTTTAGAGTTACTACAAAAGATGAGTTTGATAAAGCCTTAGATGAAGCTGTAAAATCAAATAAACCAGCTATTATAGAAGTGATGATAGAAAGAAGAGAAGAGGTGCTACCTATGGTGCCAAATGGTCATGCACTTGATGAGATGCTTTTGCTAGAAGGAGATAAATAATGAATAACTTAAACCATTTTTACGATAGTAGAAAAAGAAGAGAAGTTTTATCTGTAATTGTTATCAATAAAGAATCAGTTTTGAGTAGAATTGTAGATCTTTTTTCAGCAAGAGGTTACAATATAGATAGTTTAACAGTTGCTCCTGTTCCTAATAGTGAATATTCAAGAATTACAATTATCACTATTGGAGTAGTAAGAGTTATAGATCAAATCATCAAACAACTTAATAAATTAGTGCCTGTTTTAAAAGTGATTGAGCATAAAAAAGTTGTAGAAAAAGATACTGTTTTGATCAAAATACCTTTGGAACAAAATTTAAGTGATATAGATGTTTTAGCTCGTGCTTACAATGGAACAATACAAAATGTAACACAAGATGCTATTATTATATCAGCAACTGATGATCCAAATCGTATCGCAAATTTTATCAAAGTGATTGAAAGATTCAATCCAATAGAGATAGTGCGAAGCGGTGTAGTAGCAATAGAGAGATAAAGGATAAAAAATGCAATGTGAATTTCCAACTATAAATGAACCAAATGAAGAGATCAAAGAGATCTTACAAACATCTAAAAGTGTTGCTATTATTGGATGTAGTCCAAATGAAACAAAAGATAGCAACAAAGTAGCAAAATACCTTTTAGACAAAGGATATATAGTATATCCTGTTTATCCAAAAGAGGATGAAATTTTAGGGCAAAAAGTTTATAGAAGCTTACTAGATATACCTTATGATGTCGATATTGTAGATATTTTTAGAAAACCAGCTGTGATTATGGATGTAGTTAAAGCTGCTATTGAAAAAGGTAATATCAAATGTATCTGGTCACAACTAGGATTAGTCAATAACGAAGCTATGCAACTAGCAAAAGAACACGGTATGAAAACTGTGCAAAATCACTGCACAAAAATAGAATACCATAGATATTTTGATAATGATTAGATAAGGTAAAAAGTGTTAAAAACAGAGTTTGAAAAACTAGATCTAACTTTTGATGATAAGTTTTATAATAGATGTGATAAATTTATCTCATTGCTTCAAGATTGGGGTGCTGTGCATAACCTAACAGGTGCTTTATCACGAGCACAAATAGAGGCAAATATTATAGATAGCATATATCCTATAAAGTTTTTAAATGATTTTAACTCTTTAGCTGATATTGGCACAGGTGCTGGTTATCCTGGTATGTTATTAGCTATAGCAAAACCAGATAAACAGATTACACTTATAGAGCCTAAAGCAAAAAGGGTAGCTTTTTTAAATTTTGTTAAAAATACACTAGAGTTAAAAAATGTAGAGGTTATCCAAAATAGATCACAAGATATAAAACCTAAAAATTTTGATCTTATTACAAGTAGAGCTGTAACAAATACATCTTTACTTTTAAGTATTACCAATAATTTAAGTTATGAAAATACTGAGTATCTTTTTTATAAAGGTAGTTTATGTGATGAAGAGATAAGTGAAGCTAAAATTAAAAATTATGATATAATCAAATTTCAACAACATAGAAATTATTTA
>CAJXII010000089.1 GCA_913054415.1 uncultured Arcobacter sp. | reverse complement strand
TAAAATCAATATTAAATTTATTACGATAAAATACAAAATATAGTATCTAAATCAAAACACAAGAAGAAAAAAAATGGATCAACCAATATTTTAATTTAGATCATCATATCAAAGTGCAATAAAATTACAAATATACTTTTTTGATATTTTGAAGTTTTGAACTCATATTTAGAAGTAACATATCTGCTAAAATAAGAGCTAATTGTGATTCACAAACTACACTTCCTCTTATTGCTACACAAGGATCGTGTCTTCCTTTAAGGTTATAAGTTTGGTTTTGGTTGTTTGTATCAACTGTTTGTTGCTCTTTGAAAATAGATGGAGTTGGTTTAAAATGAACTTTTACAACTATATCATCTCCATTGCTAATACCACCTAATATTCCGCCACTATGATTTGAACTAAATCCATCTGAAGTGATTTGGTCATTGTTTAAACTTCCTAGATTTTTAGCAACTTCTATCCCATCACCAATCTCAACCGCTTTTACAGCATTTAATCCCATCATAAGTTCACCAATTTTTGCATCAAGTTTATGATACATAGGCTCACCCAATCCTGCTGGAACATTTGAGGCTTTGACTAATACAACTCCACCTATGCTATCGTGCTGAGCTTTTACCTCTTTTAATCTATCTAGTTGAGCTTGATATTGGTTTTTATCAAGTGAACAAAGTATATTTTGTTTTGCAAAATCAAAATCTATCTCTTGTGATTTGATCCCGCCAATCTCTAACAATCCACTTTGCACATCTATATTTAACTCTTTTAAAAGCAACTTTGCA
Source organism: uncultured Arcobacter sp. (assembly GCA_913054415.1). Taxonomy (GTDB): domain Bacteria; phylum Campylobacterota; class Campylobacteria; order Campylobacterales; family Arcobacteraceae; genus CAJXII01. Next base: position 5,389 of record CAJXII010000089.1, on the reverse strand, counting down.
ATTGCTCCAGCGGCTACTCTAGCACTTGTTTCTCTAGCACTACTTCTTCCACCACCTCTATAATCTCTTATTCCGTATTTATGAAAATATGTCCAATCAGCATGACCTGGACGAAAAATATCTTTTACATTATCATAATCACGACTTTTTTGATTTTCATTATAAAGAACCATTGCCAAACTTGTCCCTGTTGTGTAACCTTCAAACACACCACTTAAAATCTGTATAGTATCACTCTCTTTTCTTTGTGTTTCAGCTTCACTTTTACCTGGTTTTCTTCTATCCATCTCACTTTGGATAAATTTTTCATCTATTTTAATTCCAGCAGGAACTCCATCTACTACAACCCCAAGTGCAACTCCGTGAGATTCACCAAAAGTTGTCCATCTAAATCTTTGACCAAAACTATTCATAGTTAAATCTTTCTAAGAAGTTGGAGAGTTTTTTTAGCCGCTTCTTGTTGTGCTAATTTTTTACTTTTACCTGAAGCAGTCGCATATTTTTTATCATTGATCCACAAAGATAACTCAAATATCTTCTCATGATCTGGTCCTGTTGCATTATCTAACTTATAAATAGGTATAGAGCCAAACTGTGCTTGAGTTACCTCTTGTAAAGCAGTTTTATAATCACTAAACAGTTCATCAAGATTTATTTTATCGTAATTTTCTTCTAATAATTTTAGTATAATTGGTTTAAGCACTTCCAAACCAGCTTCTAAATATATAGCACCCATAATAGCTTCAAAAGCATCACTTAATATTGAAGCTTTTTGCCTACCTTTATTTCTATCTTCAGAATCTGATAAAAATATATAATCCCCAAGATGTATAGCTTTTGCTAGTTTTGTAAAACCTTGTTCATTTACCAATGATGCTCTTATTTTTGATAGATCTCCTTCATGAGAGTTTGGAAATTTTTTATATAAAAATTCACCAACTATTAGATTTAATACAGCATCTCCTAGAAACTCTAATCTTTCATTATTGTAAGATTTTTTATAACTTTTATGTGTAAGAGCCTCGATTATCAGATTTTGATTTTTAAACTGATAATCCAAACACTGTTCTAATTCTTTATAATCCTTATGCATATTTACCTCTTATTTAAATTTATTAGCTTGAGCTTTTGCTAGTTGATCACACATTTCATTTTGTGTATGACCAGCATGACCTTTAACCCAATGTGCCACTATTTTATGTGGTTTGGATATTATATCATATTCTTCCCAAAGTTCTCTATTTTTGACATCTTTTTTATTTGCAGTTTTCCAATTATTCTTTTTCCAATTCTCAAGCCATTGTTGTATCGCTTGAACTACATATTTACTATCACTATAAAGATGCACTTCACAAGGCTCTTTTAGAAGTTTAAGACCCTCTATTACCCCTTGAAGTTCCATACGGTTATTGGTAGTTAATTTTTCTCCACCACTTATTTGTTTGATATTATCTTTATATTGTAAGATTGTTCCCCAACCACCTGGTCCTGGATTGCCTAAACTACTTCCATCACTATATATCTCTACTTTTTTCATAGAAAACTCGATATATTTAAAGTTTGTTTTGCTAGTTTTGGATTTACTTTCAAAGTTAAAATACTATGACAATGTGGACATCTTGTCTCAAAAATAGGATGTGTTTTTTTACATTTTGAACAGATAAATTCAAAATTAAGATCAGCATCTACTTCGTAAGTAGAGTGTTTTGTAGATATTAAAACCATCAATTCAAAAATATCACTTTTAATATCCTCTTTTATATAACCTTTAGCACAATATATTTGCACCAACAGATCATATTTCATCACCACATCAAAATCTATATCATTAAAATCAAGATACCAAAATAGATCTAAATTATTTGCAATATCCAATTTATTTATATTTTGCCATAAGATAGGTTTATTGTATTTTATCAAAAATTGTGCTACTAATCTTTGGATAAAACGATTTTCATCTAATAACTTTAGCAATAAATCAGATTTTTTCTCAAAAGAGACAATAGGGTCTTCCAATAAAATCAATGTTTGTATATAAACTTTATCTTGTTTTATATCAACATCTAACTCATCCAATACCTCAATAATATCCATAGCATTATCATACTCTTTTAGTTTTTCATATATCAAAAGTAGATAATTTAGTGCATTTTTATTTCTTGGTGAAAATTTTAGTATTTTAAGATATATATCTTTGGATCTTTGTAAAAATCCACCTTTAAAATATGAAGTTCCCAAAAGTTCTAAAAGCTCCTCTTTTTTGACATTATCTTTTACAACTTCCAATAAAGTCAGATAAACAGATATAGCTTTTGTATAGTTACCTTTATGCAAAAATGATGATGCAAGTAATAAAATAGAATCAAAAGGAAGATTGTAAGTTGTATAAAGATGGACAAAATCATCATCTTTTAACTTCCCTATCTCAAACCGTTTGAGTAGTTTTCTATACTCTTTTCTAGTTTTTTTCTCTCTATACAATCCAAATGTATATGTAAGAAACGATATAGCAAAAATAGATATAGCAATAATAATGATACCAAAAAGTGGATCTCTAAAATTTGGAAACAATTCGTTCAAGTTTTAACCTTTATTTGTTATAATAACAGTATGATAACAAAAGACTCCATAGAAAACCTTAAAAATCACATTGAAATTGTAGATGTTATATCACAATTTTTAGAATTAAAAAAAAGTGGTGCCAATTTTAAAGCTTGTTGCCCCTTTCACGGAGAGGATACTCCATCATTTGTAGTAAGCCCTTCTAAACAGATTTTTCACTGTTTTGGTTGTGGAGTTGGTGGCGATAGTATCAAGTTTATTATGGATTATGAGAAATTATCATATCCTGAAGCTATAGAAAAATTAGCTTCTATGTATAATGTTGCTTTAAATTATGATAATAACTACAAACAACAAGATACATCTATTATGGATAAAGTAAATGATTATTATCAAAAACTTCTCACTACCAATGATACAGCAAAAGAGTATCTACAATCTCGTGGTATTAGTGCAAACTCTATTGAAAAATTTGAGATAGGTTATGCTCCAACATCAAATGAAACTATCAATTTTCTTAAACAAAACTTACTAAACTTAGCAGATGCAAAAGATTTTGGTATCATAGACAATGGACAAAATGGCTTATATGCTAGATTTATACAAAGGATAACTTTCCCTATAAGAGCTTTAAATGATAAGATTGTAGGTTTTGGTGGAAGAACTATTACAGGACACAATGCCAAATATATCAACTCTCCTCAAACAAAGATTTTTAATAAAAGTAGATTACTTTATGGTTATAGTTTAGCAAAAGATAATATCTACAAAAAAAATCAAATCATAGTAACAGAGGGGTATTTAGATGTTGTGATGCTTCATCAAGCTGGATTTAATAATGCAGTAGCAACACTAGGAACAGCACTTACACAAGAACATCTTCCTATTTTAAAAAGGGGTAATCCAAAAATAATAGTTGCTTATGATGGAGACAAAGCTGGACTAAATGCTGCTTTTAAAGCTAGTAAACTTTTAAGTCATAGTGATTTTGAAGGTGGGGTTATTATTTTTCCTCAAGGTGTAGATCCTGCTGATATGGTGCAATATAAACAAATCGAAGAGTTAAACAATATATTTTCAAACCCTATTGATTTTGTAGCATTTGCATTGGATTTTATCATATCTCAATATGATCTTAATACTCCACTTCAAAAACAAAAAGCTTGGGGTGAAGCAAATGAATATCTACAAGCATTGTCACCAATTATTAGATCTGAATATACTCAATATATAGCTTCAAAATTGAATATCAATCAAAATATTATAAATATCTCTTCTCAACCACAAAGAAGAAAAACAGTCCAACTAGCTTCTGTTGATATATCGGAATTAGAGATCATCAAAACACTACTAGAAAATGACAAATTAATAGATATTGTTTTAAATACGATTGATCCTGATATGTTTGTAACTCATAAAGCTGAATTTGAGATGCTGATCAATGAACCTGACAATCCACAACTAAGAGGTTTGCTTATTCGTGAAGATATAAAAACTTATGATGAGGATAGTTTAAAACAAAGATTAAATATGATGCTTATCAACTACTATACAAATCAACTTACACAGGTAAAATATAGTGATATTCCAAATAAAGCGAAACAATTAAGAAAACTACAAGAGAAGATTTTTAGACTAAAACAAGGCAAAGATTCTATTTATTAATCAACCATTAACTTTTGAAGTTTATACTTTCATAAAAATATATAAAAGGTATAGATTTATGAGATTTTTAATAACAATATTTTCTTTAGTCATTATTTTAAATGCTTCAATTTTAGATTTTACATATCTAAATAAAGCAAAAGAGGCATACAATAAAAAAGATTATAAAACTGCTAGTAAATATTATTCAAAAGTATCAAATGATGAAGCGAAATTTGATCAAGCCAATAGCTTGTATAAAGCCAAAGATTATAAAAATGCTATAAAACTATATGATCAAATCCAAGATAAAAATCTTCAATTTAAAAAATTACATAACTTAGGTAATAGTTATGCACATATTGGCAAAATAGATCAAGCTATCCAATCTTATAAAAGTGCTTTAAAAATAAAAGAAGATAAAGATACTAAATACAATCTAAAACTATTAGAACAACAAAAAAAGAAAAATCAAAAAAATACCAATCCATCTTGTAAAAGATAAATTTTCTCCAAATATAAACCAACTAAGCAAAGCAGTTAAAACATAACCTATGCCCGCAAAAGGTCTGGCGTAACTTAAATCAGTGTTTGATAAAACCTTCATCCATAAAACAAGACTAACAGAATAAAAAATTAAACCGCCCCAAAAAGAAAAAGAGGAAAAATTAATATTAAAAATAAAAATTTTTTCATTTCAACTCCCGTTTAAGATATTAAAGCCTTAATGATCCCAAAGGGAATTGAACTATATCCATCTTCCGTAGATAATTCAAACTTAATGGCAGGTTTCCTGGCTTACAACATTCGATTTTGCCTTCCCAAATCTCTTCAGTGGCATTTTCTTAAAACCAAACATATACGTTGCTTACAGTGGCGGAGACCGCTCTCGATTTTAACGAGATTCCCTTTTACTCTTGCACCATTAGTACTGAAATATTTTTATCTGGAAATAGTGTCAAGCTACAAAAAAAGGGCAGCTTTATGCTGCCCCATTCATTAACTTTAATAAAATTTATTTCGTTAGTAGCATACGTTTAAAGTATTGATTATCATCTGTTTCTAATTTATAGAGATAAACTCCGCTACTTACATTATTTCCATTACCATCTTTTCCGTCCCACCATACTTTGTGGATTTCTTTACCTGCTACTCTACCATTAAATAAATTAGCTATTTTCTG
>CAJXII010000088.1 GCA_913054415.1 uncultured Arcobacter sp. | reverse complement strand
TTGCTATGGCTCAAGCTATTGAAGATGCAAATTCTGATATGAATATAGCATATATTAAAAATCATATAGGAGCTTTAAGAGATAGGCTTGAAGATGCTATTTTAAATATAGCAGATACAAAATCTTATGTTCCAAAAGATAAAAGATTAAACAATATTGTTGTAGCTTCTTTTAAAGGAATTGAAGGTGAAGCGATGCTTTGGGATATGTATCAGCATGGTATTTCTATCTCTACAGGAAGTAGCTGTAGTAGTGAAGATTTAGAAGCTAGTGCAGTAGTTGAAGCACTTGGAGAAAAAACAGAAATAGCAAATGCTACTGTTATGTTTGCATTAAGTAAATTTACAACACATGAAGAGATAGATTATGTGATTGAAAAATTACCTAAAATTGTTGAAAGAATTAGAAATATATCTATGACTTATGCTAAACAAAAAGCATTTTCAGCTTTTATAGAGGAACATTAGAGAGTGAGTAGTGAGTGGTAGGTAGTAAGTAGTGAGTGGTGAGTAGTAGGTAGGATATGAAGTGTGAAACTTTAGATGTTTGGAAACAAAGTTGTAGGATAAGTGTAGATATTTATAAATATTTTGCACAGTGTAAAGATTTTGGATTTAAAGATCAGATTACACGAAGTTCATTATCTATTGCAAGTAATATCGCAGAGGGTTTTGAAAAAGATTCAAATAAAGAAAAAATTAGATATATTGAGATTGCAAAAGGTTCAGTAGCTGAGCTTATTACTCAAATTTATATTGGGATTGAAATTGAATATATCAATAAACAAACAGGTTTAGAGTGGATTAAAAAATTAAATGAAATTAATCCAATGTTACAAAGTTTAAAAAATAGATTAAGAAGTGAGTAGATAGTGAGTGGTGAGTAGTAGGTAGTAAGTGGTGAGTAGTTAGTGGTGAATGATCTATGAACTACCTACCACTTACTACTTACTACCCACCATTTACTACCCACTAAAACAACAAAAGGAGTAAAAAGATATGGCAAGAAGTGATTTAGTAAGTGGAAATGTATGGGAACAATACAGTAAAAAAGTTCAAGATCGTATGAATAATCCTGTAGCATTAGGAGAATTGACTCAAGAAGATGCTACAAGATTAAATGGAAGATTGATAGTTGCAGATTTTGGAGCAGAATCTTGTGGAGATGCTGTGCGACTTTATTGGGTGGTTGATGAGAAAACAGATAAAATATTAGAATCAAAATTCAAATCTTTTGGTTGTGGAACAGCTATTGCTTCTAGTGATGCAATGGCAGAGCTTTGTGTAGGAAAAACTGTAGATGAAGCTATTCATATCACAAATCAAGATGTTGAAGCTTATTTAAGAGATGATGAAAATACTCCAGCAGTTCCACCTCAAAAGATGCATTGTTCTGTTATGGCTTATGATGTTATACTTGAAGCTGCTGCTCAATATAAAGGAGTTAGTAGAGAAACACTTGTAAATGCTGATATAGTTTGTGAATGTGCAAGAGTTACTAAACAAGAGGTTATCGATGCTATTAGGACACATGATATAAAAGAGGTTGAACAAATTATTGAAATTACAAAAGCTGGAAGTTATTGTAAATCTTGTATAAGACCTGGTGGTCATGAACCAAAAGATATATATCTTGTAGATATTTTAGCTGAAGTTAGAGAGCAAATAAATAGAGAAAAATTAGAAGCAGCTGCACAAACTACACAAAGTGGAGAAAATTCTTTTGATAAAATGACAATGGTTCAAAGAATAAAAGCAGTTGATGTTGTAATAGATGAATATATAAGACCAATGCTTGTAATGGATGGTGGAGATATGGAGATAATTGATATAAAAGAAAATCTTCCATACTATGATATTTATATAAGATACTTAGGTGCTTGTGGAAGTTGTGCAAGTGGAAGCACAGGAACACTTTATGCTATAGAAGCAACTTTAAGACAAAAAGTTGATGAAAACATAAGAGTTTTACCAGTTTAGGTAAAATTTTTACTGTTTTTGTTACTTTTTTACATAAAATTATACTGAACATCTAAAACTAATAGATAAATATAATATTTTAACATAATCATAAAATAAATTTTGTTATGCTTATTTCAAATTTTTTTTAAGGATAAATTATGATTAAAATCAAGCTTACATTGATGTTTGTAGTTTTTTCTGTTTTATCAATAGTATTTAACGGTTGTGGTATTGATAATACAGATGAAAATATTGTTGGCAATAATTTAGTAAGTGCTACAGTTATAGATGATATAAATGCATCTGTGATGTTAAATATTGTAAAAGCAAAGATAGATGCAAATGCTACAAATGCTTTTGGATATAAAGCAGTTAAAATTACTTACAAAACAAAAGGTCAAAATAATGAAGATATTACAGCTTCGGGACTTCTTGTAATACCAAGTGCAACAGAGGCTTATAATGCTTATAGAATATCTCAAGGAGAAACACCTTTTTCAATTTCAGCTATTTGTGATAACCATGGAACAATATTTACAAATGCAGAAGCTCCTACCAATACAGAAGTTGCAAATGGAATACCAGATTATTCTTTGGCAGTTTCAACAACGGGATATGCTGGTTTTGCTTTAATTGCACCTGATTATATAGGTTATGGAGATTCAAATAATATAGTTCATCCATATATGCTTAAAAAAGCAAGTGCTAGGGCATCTTTAGATATGATAAGAGCAAGTATAAGATATATGACAGATAATAATATTTTATTTAATGGTCAATTATATATTAGTGGATACTCTCAAGGTGGATATACTGCTATGGCATTAGCTCAAGATATAGAAGAAAATCATAGTGATGAGTTTAAACTTATGGGTGTTGCTCCTATGGCTGGACCTTATGATTTAAAAGGTTTAGGAGATATTGAAGTAAATGCTACACATCTTATGCAATATCCTGCATTTTTAGAATATATAGTTTCTTCATATTCACAATATAACACAAACATTACATTAGATGATATTTTAAATAGTGATATAAATAAAACTACATTTAATCCGTTGTTTATGGGTGATTATAACGGAACTGTTATTCAAGTATCTACTTTTGGATTATCTGCTCAAGGTGGGTATAAAGAATATAATGCTAGTAAACTATTTAGTGCTTCTTTTATAAATGATTATCAAAATAATCAAAATAATGCAGTAAAAGTAGCTTTTGAAGAAAATAGTGTGTATAATTGGAAACCAAAATCTAAAATATATTTAATTCAATGTGAACAAGATGAAATAATACCACTTAGTATGACCGAAACTGCTTATAATAAATTTATAGAAAATGGAGCAACTGATATTAACAAAACAATAATACCTACTGTAATGTTATCGCAACAACAAGATGCTACACATCCATTTATTCATGCAAATTGTGCAACAGAAGCCTATGGTGCAGCAATAAATTGGTTTAATCAAATAAGAAGTGGGGAGATAAAATAATGAAAACAATACTAAAAATAGCATCATTATCTATAATAACAAGTAGTGTATTATTTGCAAGTGCTTGGAGAATACCAGAGCAATCTGCAAAATCAGTAGCATTAAGTGGAGCTTATATAGCAAATTCAAATAAGGCTGAAGCATCATATTATAACCCTGCTAATATGAGCTTTAATGCAGATCAAAAAGATTTAGAAATTTCTTTAATGCATATACATCTAACAGGTATTAAATATAAAGACAATACAACAACTTTTAAAGATGGAATCTCAAAAGAAGAGAATTTTGTAGTGCCAACAATATTTTTTACATCTTGCAAACACAATAACTTTAGATATGGTTTTTCTATTACAGCTCCAGGTGGATTAGCTAAAAGATGGGATTATTTGTATGAAAAATTATATGCAGAAGAGTTTAGTTTAAAAATAATAGAATTTAATCCTGTTGTTTCTTATATGCTTGGTGATAGTTTCTCAATTGCTGGTGGTTTAAGAGCAGTTTATAGCAAAGGAATTGTAAAAAGTGATGGAACTACAATAAAACCAGTTGCACGAGATATGGAGGGTAATACCTTAGAATATGGTTATAATATGGCATTAGCTTATAAAATAACAAATAAAAGCAATATTTCATTAACTTATAGGTCAAATGTTGATTTAAAAGAGGAGGGTAATGCAAAATTATATCTAAGTAGAACAAAAGTGTATGATGGTGGAGCAAATGTTACAGTTCCTTTACCAGCAGTTTTAAGTGCTGCTTATTCGTTTAAATTTAATAAAACAACAATAGAAATAGAATATGATAAAACATATTGGTCTAAATATAAAGCTTTAGATTTTGAATATGATAGTCCTATACCGTTGGTATTAAAAGGTGCTTTTGATAATCCAAAAGATAGACAATGGAAAGATACTAGGGCATATAGATTAGGTATTACACATCAACTAAGTAACAAAACAACTATTATGTTTGGTTATGCAAAAGATGAAAATCCTGAACCAACTAAAAATGTAGGTTTTGAACTACCTGATAGTGATGCAACATTATATTCTGCAGGTTTTGATTATAAATTAGATAAAAAAAGCAGTTTTTCTGTTGGATACTTAGTTGATATCAAAGATTCAAGAAAAGTAACAAATTATGATGAAAATAATCAAAAAGTTGTAGATGGTGAATTTACCGATGCAAAAGCATATTTACTTTCTGTGGCTTATAGGATAAGTTTTTAATGTCTTTAAATTATAAATATAATAATTTTTATGAGTTATTAGAAAAAAATATTAAGGAAAAAAGTAATAAAAATATTATTTTAACTCAAACAACAAAACTTACAAATAAAGAACTTAAAAATAAAGTTGATCAATTTGCTAGATTTTTGGAGTTAAGTGGTATTAAATATAAAGATAAAGTAGCTATGGTCTTAGAAAATAGCGAATATTTTATTATATCTTTATTTGCGATTACAAAATTGGGTGCTATTGCAGTTCCTATAAATAATTTTTTAAAACAAGATGAACTTGAGTATATTATAAATAATTGTGAAGCAAAATTACTTATAGCAAGTTCCGAATTTAAAAAAGAGTTAGCAAATGTATTGGAAAATACATTTGTGCAAAAAATTATATGGACAAACAATTCATCAAAATTAGATGAAAATAATTTTTGTTTTGATGAGGCATTGAACCATATTAATATTAATGAAGATATTATTCATTCTCCAAAATTAGATGATATTGCAATTATTATTTACACTTCTGGAACCACAGGTAATCCAAAAGGAGCTATGTTAAGTTATAGAAATATCTTTTCAAATTCTATTGCTGGTGGTGAAAGATTTAAATTGACTTCAAAGGATCGTTTTATAGTTTATTTGCCTATGTTTCATTCTTTTACTTTGGGAGTTATGATAATTGCACCTATTTACTACAATGCTTCAATAGTAGTTGTGAAATCTATTTTTCCTTTTTCAAATGTTTTAAAACAGGTTTTATTAAAAAGAGTTACAATTTTTTTAGGAGCACCTCAAATTTATAATGCATTAAATAAGGCTAAAATTCCTTGGTATTTTATGTGGTTTAATTCTATAAGATTATTTATTAGTGGTTCTGCACCATTAAGTGAACAAGTTTTAAACGATTTTAATAAAAAATTTAAAAATGCTATTATGATAGAGGGATATGGTTTAAGCGAATGTTCTCCAGCAGTTAGTTCAAACTTATTTGACAAAAGAAAGGTTTTAAGTGTAGGACTACCTTTTAAAACTTATGAAGTTAAAATAGTAGATGATGAGCTTTTAGAAGTAGAAACAGGTCAAATAGGTGAGATTATTGTTCGCGGTGATTGTGTAATGCAAGGTTATTACAATAATGAAACAGCAACAGATGAAACTATTATAAATGGATGGTTAAGAACAGGAGATTTAGGATATGTTGATAAAGATGGTTTTATATATATTGTAGATAGAAAAAAAGATTTAATTATCTCAAAAGGTATCAATGTATATCCAAGAGAGATAGAGGAGTTGATAGTTAAATTAGATGAAGTAGATGCAGTAGCAGTTATTGGAATAGAAGATGAAACAAAAGATGAAAAAATTGTTGCTTTTGTTCAGTTACAAGAAAATAAAAATATTGATGAGTTATCTATAAAAAAATATCTAAAAGAGCATTTGGCAAATTTTAAAATACCAAAACATATATATTTTATAGATGAATTACCTAAAAATGCAACCAATAAAGTTTTAAAACGAAAATTAAAAGAAGATATTCAATTTTATACTAAATCATCAATTGATAAAAAACTTTAAATGCAAATTCTATA
>CAJXII010000087.1 GCA_913054415.1 uncultured Arcobacter sp. | reverse complement strand
CAAGGTAATTACACCTAGGGCAATATGCTCTCCTGTAAAGAGTGTTGATATGTTAGTAAAATAGATAATAGCTAGGGTAATATTGATAGAAAGTGCTAAAAATATAAATATATTTGCTAACATTATACTATTTTTTTTACCATATACAACTTTAATATAATCTTGCTTTATGTTGTGTAGTTTGTCTATAGTTACATAGTTTGCAAAATATATATTATCGATCTGTTGTTTTAAGATTTTGATTTGTGATGAAAATACAAAACTAATAATGATTAGTGAAACTATAATCAATACAGGTAATATAAAAAGCTTTATATCTATATGTTTTCTCAAATTTATATCCAAAGGTTATCTATAAGTCTAGTAGTTCCAATTTGGACAGCTATTAGTATGATAGAGTTTTTTAACTCTATATTTTGAAGCGGAACTAGCTCTTGATTTACAATCGATACATACTCTATATCTATATCTTGATGATCTAGTATTTTATATATATGTTTTTTAATAGTATTGGTATTGAAAATATCTTTTGCTATTAGATTTGAAGCTTCTCTTAGGGCTTGTGATATTTTAAGTGCTAGTTCTCTTTGTATAGGTGTTAGATATACATTTCTACTACTTAAAGCCAATCCATCACTGTCTCTTACTATATCACATTGGATAATATTTATATCTAAAAATAGATTATCGATCATCTGTTTAATTAGGATAAGTTGTTGAGCATCTTTTTTACCAAAATATGCATTGGTGGGATTGACAATATTAAATAGTTTTAAAACAACTTGCAATACACCGTCAAAATGTCCAGGTCTATTGTATCCCTCAAGGATAAAGCCTCTTAGTTTTGGAGCTTTTATCATAAGCTCATCATCGCTATACATAGTGTTAATATTAGGGGTAAATAATATATCTACATCACATAGCTGGGCTATTTTTATATCAGCTTCTAGTTTATTTGGATATTTATCAAAATCCTCCCCTTGTAAAAATTGGGTAGGATTAACAAATATAGATAATACAACTATATCGTTTTGCTCTCTTGCTTTTTGTATAAGTGAGATATGTCCATTATGTAAAGCACCCATAGTTGGCACAAACCCTATAGATTTATGATTGTCTTTTAAAATATTTTTTAATTCAGATATATTTTTTACTATTTGCATATTATTACTTCTTGATTGTTATACTATATGTTTTGTCGGCTGAATCAATAGTTCCAACATTATCAAAACTAAAATCATTTGATGTTGATGATAGATCACCTGTTGCATTAGTTGGTCTAAAAATATTATCATCAGAGTTATTGATATCTACATTAGAGATATCTATAGGTGTATTAGTTGTATCTATTTCCCATATTTTTAATCCACCACTAAAATTGTTATCATTGATAAAATACAATCCATTATCATAAGGTTTAGGATCAGTTTGATCATTGTTATTTCTATTTTCTATAAGATAATATATATTAGTATCACTTGTTGGTATTTTTACTATATGGGTATGAGTATCTAGTGTATGCCTTACATTAGAAGTATCAAAATTGATATTATAATAACCTGAATCTTTTAGAGTTCTTGGATATAGCCAACCTTGTGATAATCTATTATATGCACTTGGATATATTGGAGTTTCACCAAGTGATTCATTTGCATCATGACCTTTATAACCATCGTCCATTAATCCAAAGGTTCCAATATCTGTATCATCTGAAAAATCAAAAGTAGTTTTTGCTAAAAACTTAGCTATTAGTCCTAATGTAGCCATATGAACACCATTTCTTTCACCCACAGCTACATAGTTTCCTTTGCCTGTCTTATATGCTACATTTACACCATCAAGTGTGATATTATCATCAAAAGAACTTGTAAAGGCTAAAATACTTTGATTATCATCACCATAAGTTCTTTCCCCGCCAGCGACTATAAATAAAAGTTGCAGTTCTGTATTGGAAATATTTCCATCACCATTAGTATCAAAATCACTATAAGTTACATTATCATCACTTATAGTTAAAGCATCAGATATATCATCTTTTAGTTGTGTAGGATTATCTTGAGGATGATCTCTATTTAATCTTACCATTACTATCCCATCAGTTGCTGGGTTTGTATCATAAGATTCATTTGCTGCTTTAAAGTTAAATAATCCACCTGAAATTGTTTGAAAATATTTATTTAATTCACTAACTCCACTATCAGAAAATAATGTAGTTAAGTTTTGTATATCTGTTAAAGAGGTAGTTAAATTCATATCATTATACTCTATAGTAATCGCTAGCAATGGTATATCTTTTTCTACATCATTGAGTATATTGATTGTAAGATTTTGCTCTATAGAATCTCCATATCCATTAGTTCCTACAATTTTTAGATCATAATGGTTGGTAGTTTCATAATCAAGTGGATGTAGTATAGAGATATAACCTTTGTTATCAATAGTTTTAATACTAAAATTACCATCATTTCCACTTTTTATAGAAAAACTATCTATTACAGTATCATCTGCGCTATTATTTATATCTGTATTAATAGGCTCTTTTATAAACGATATTAAAGATCCAACAGGTGTATTTTCATGGATATCAAGAGAGTTATCCTCTAGTGTAATAAGAGGTGGCTCTTCTAAAACATTATTAACAGTAATATGTATAGGTAAAGGATCGCTAGATCCTGCTATATTTGTTGCAGTGATATTAAAATTATATTCTCTTACATTGCTTTCCCAATCAAGATTATTTTTTAGTGTTATCTCTCCTGTAGAACTATTTATATCAAATTTATCTCCACTATAATCAAATGAAAAACTTGATGTTTGGTTTTCATCCCAGATTGTTCCATTTTTTATAACTGTAGCTACAACACTATTTATCGTTAGATTTTCATCTAATGATATATTGTTATTAGCTATAGTAATTTTTGGAATATTATCTATAACATTTGTAATATTTATATCAACATAGATAGTATTACTATATAAAGTTGCATTGGTATAGTCTTTATCTATAGCTTGTATTGCTAAACGATAAGAGGTGATAGAATCATTGGAATCTGTTTCATTGTAATTTAAACTATCAGTATTAATTGTTAATCTACCACTAGAGTCTATAGCAAACTGATTATATCCTACAGAGCTATTGGTTGTATCGATGCGATATCCTGTAGTTGTATTTTCATCATTATTAGTTCCATCTAAAATCATAGTAGTAATATATGTGCCTTTAGCACTATTTTCAGGAAACGAGAAAGTAGAGTTTATATCTTTTAATACAGGAGGATTATCTATTTGATCTATTAGATTAATAGTAAGATTTACATCATCACTATGAGTTGTATTATCATACCAGGTATTTGTAGCTTCTATTGTTAGTGTATAATTTGGTTTAGTCTCAAAGTCAAGATTTGATGTAGCTACACTAATAACTCCTGAACTTGGATCGATAGTAAAATTACCATCATTTCCAGCTACAATAGAAAAAGTCATAGTTTTATTGGCATCATTTCCTGAAGCAGATTTTGTTATAGTAGTTACTGTAGTTCCTGATATAGATTTTTCATTTAGATCTAAACTATTTGGGATATCTAGTTTAGGTGTAGTATCTATATGATTTAGTATATTTATCTTAATAGTTGCATCTGTAGTGTTGCCTTTTGATGTATTGTTATCATTAGTTACTCTAAATTGTAGATCAAAACTATTTGGTGCTTGTTCATAATCAAAAAGTGGTTGTGTATTGTCTTTTATACTAATTTGACCTGTTGAACTATTGATATCAAATAGATCTGTTCCATTTACTAGTGAAAAATGGTAACTAAATTTATTATCAGGAGCATTAGCAATAGATTTTAGTGTATCATTTGCATCAAATATTATAGTTGCATTTGGTGTTTGCTCCATAATAGGATTGGCTGTAAATGTTGTAGCTGTTAATGCTGGAGGATTATCTAAGATATTTATAATATTAACTTGAAGATATACTGCTGTGACATGCTGTGCTGCATCTTTTGCATAAACTACTACAGAATAAACTCTTCCATAGTTTTGATCATAATCGGGATCTTCTATAAATGTAACATTACCGCTATTATCTATTTGAAAAAGATTCCAATCTACACTTTTGTTGTTATCACTGCTTTTCATAATCCCATAAGTTAATGCACTGCTATCATTTGCATCTATATTTTGAACAAAATTTTGTTGCTCATTAATAGATATATTTATATTATTATTAGGAACGGTTGGAGATACTAAATCTTTAAAAATATTAATATGATTAATAGTAGAGTTATGATCTTTATCATCTTGCAACATAATATCAAAATTAAAATTTGATATACTACTACCTGTTGTATTTAGATCAACTATGGTATATCCTGTTGTTTTACTAATTGTATCTACTAATATATTGTTAATAAATATTTTAGAACCTTTTTCCCCTATAATTTTTATAGGAGTAGGATCTGAATCAGTAGCACTTGGAACTATGATAGGATCGGTGTCCACTGTTAGGACAACAGGTTTAGCTGGAGGCACTGTATCAATTTGTATTTGTGCATCATCTCTTAAAACTGTCTCAAAATGAGCAATAGCTTTTGTGGTAGTTATTAGAGTTTTACTAATATTCGCATCTTCAATTGTTTTGTTAAGATCGCTTTGAGTTAGCCCATCAATAGATAAGCTTAGAGGATTAACTGTGGTTTTTGCTAGATTATCTCTAACGGTGCTATTTATATCTATTCCATTTTCAGGATTGTCATCAGCATCTAAAGATTGCAATACTCGTAAAATATTTACCACTTGCTGATTGTGTGTATCATCTCTGCTTACACCAACAGCATCAGTAATATATAGATCTTGATCTGATAAGTTATAAACTTTTGATCCAGGAGTAAGTGCTAATGTGATTCGCCCTAGATAAAATTTTACACTACAATCTTGACTATATTTAAAATCACCTGTTGCATTTGTAATTCCACTTACAACTATTGTATTATCATTTTTAATACAAGCATACTGAACTCCACTTACAGTAGAATCTATAAGATGTGCAGTATAGATACCACCCGTAGTAGTTGTAGTGGTTGAGGTTGTTCCACAACTATCTAAAAAGATAACAGTAAATATTGATAAAAATAATTTTATAAATTTGTCTCTATTCATTTTGTTGTCCAAATCATAACACTAAAGGTTGATAAACCAAAGGTTTTTGATCTGTTTGGATCCCCTCTAGTTGTAAAATTTCTGCAGTGATAATTGTAGATACTCTAGTAGAAGATAATATATTACCAGTATCTAAATCTATAAGTTTAAGGTATAAGATTAGCTGCTTAGATGTAATAATATAACTACCTACTAACAACTGACTATTTTGTGGTATATTTTTATTTTTTAATTGTTTTAGATCTCTTGTTAAAACTTTTGAGCCATTGTTACCTATTTTTATATTTTTACTTAACTCTAACTCTTGTAGGTTTGAGTTTGGTAGCTTATATGAAAAAGTTGCTTTTAGCTCATTTGATAAGATAAACCCAAGTTTTGAAACATTTTGAAGATTATCTATATTTACAAAATCTAAAATATATAAGTTTTTGATCGTTTTATTATATCTTAATATGCTTCTTGGTGTCGATGATAGATCATCAATCAAATTGGCAAAATTTGTCCCATTGTGTTGCATAGGTTCATCTTTGATTTTGTAATATGTAGATAAACAACCACTAAATACAAATATAACTGTAAGCAGTAATAGTAGCTTTTTATACATTGTCATCTCTTAATATTGGAAGCTGTTTTATGGGTTTAATAACTTTTTTAACAGGTTTTACACAGTTGCCAAACAGCTTACAATCTTTATTGGTATATATAACTTTAGCAGTTGCTAAAACTTCTCCCGATTCAAAATCTAAAATTCTTACATTTATCATAATAGAATTTAGATCAAAGTTTGAATATGTTCCTACTAAAATATTTGCATTTTCTATCTCATCTTTTAGCTTTGAAGCATCTCTTGTAAGATAAAATTCACCATTTTGATTTACTAGAAGATTATCTCTTCCTCTATAATCTAAGACTTTAAAGTTATATTTATTAAGCTCATTTATCATGCTTTCAGATAGTATATGTCCAAATTTGGTAGTTTTTTTGAAATTTTCAAGATTTACAAATGATGTAACTACGACTTTATCATCTACTCTATTAATATCTTGTGTAAGATTAAGTTGTCTTGAGATATCTGCTATGGCACTATTGAGATTATTATATATATGTTCAATATTGTTATCTTGTGTGCTAGATGATGCTATTTTTTGGTAATAATTAGTTTTGGAATTTTGAAAAAGACACCCATTTAGTAAGAAACTAAATAGAATTGTAATCAGTAGATTGAACTTCATATAATCATCCTAAAATTTATAAATTTTTAGAACAATTATATCAAAAATATCCTTAAAAATCTTGACCTACTATTTTTACCCAAATAAATCCATAATATAAAATCTACCATCCAATTCTAAAAAAGTATCAT
>CAJXII010000086.1 GCA_913054415.1 uncultured Arcobacter sp. | reverse complement strand
ATACTTTTTTAGAATTGGATGGTAGATTTTATATTATGGATTTATTTGGGTTTTTCCCTTGACTTTTATCATTTTTATTTGATATAATTTTACTCATAGAGTTACCTGCTTTAGAATTTGATTTGAAAGAGTCAAATTCAGCTCTCGGTGGAACTGGTGCAGGTCTGGTCGCTCCACCTACAAAATTTTCCATAATATTTTATACTCATTTTATTTATCCTTATTTTTTACTTATTTTATATTTTATGCTATCATTTAGAATAAGAATATTAGATTAAGTGGCTTGCTTTTTATTTAACAATGTAGCCCATCGAAGAGTATAGATAAAATTGTGAAGCATTAGTATCTATATAGTTAAAAGGTTAGTGTTTTGCACTAACCTTTTTTATCAAAAATATAAGCATACATAGGAACATACACAAGTGTAAGCAAAGTTCCTATTAAAAGCCCACCAATAGCAACATCTGCTAAAGGAGAAAGTCTTTCAAGTCCTACTGCTTGTTCTAGTGCTATTGGTATCATACCAGCTATTGTTCCAAATGCAGTCATCATTACAGGTCTAAATCTGATTGTTACACTATCTATAGCACTTGTAAAACTATCTTTGCCTTTTTCTTTATTTGCTTGATAAAAATCTATTAACAATACTGCATTTTTGATAATAATACCAAATAAAAGCAATATTCCTAAAAGTGATGGCATACAACTAGGCTTATCAAAAATTAGCATACTCCACGAAGCTCCTATTAATGAAAAAGGAAGCACAAGTATCATAATAAATGCCATTCTTACACTTCTATAAATAGCTATTAAACTCATAATAAGTATAATTACACCTAAGCCTATTGCTTTTAACATTCTTGCAAAACTATCATTTATAGATGCTATATCTCCTGATTGTGTGATTATCATATTATCATTTTTAAGATTTTTTAGTGCTTCTATAGTATCATCTGTTAGATGTGTTACAGGTCTTTTTGCTCTATATCCATTGACATCTATACTATAAAGTAGATTATCTCTTTCTATTTTTGCAAAAGTTAAACTTTTTTTAATAGTTGCTATTTGACTAAGTGGGATTTGTCCATATTTGGTGCTAATAGGCAATAGCTTTAATGTTTCTAAATTTTTTGTAAATCTATCTTTTAGATAAATCCTAACATATTGTGTTTTCATAGAATCCAAGTTGGCATTAAGAGATGCTATTTCCCCTTTTATAGGTATTTGCATAGCTACATTATAAGGAGTAAGCCCATATTTTAAAGCTTTGTTTCTATTGATATCTATTATATACTCTGTAAAATCTTTATCCCAGCTAGTTGAAACAGATGTAAGACCACTTACAGTTTTCATAGCATTTGCCACTTTTTTTGAATATTGAGCCAATCCATCGAGATTTGCTGAGCTTATTCTTGTATCAACTGTAGCTTTTATACTGCTTAGTGCTGTTGCTCCAAAATCAAACACATCATTTCGCTTAACTCCTTGAAGTTTTGCTATTTGATCTCTTATTAGATTTTCAAGTTCCCAAATAGTTTGTTTTCGTTCAAATCTATTAACTGCATTGATTGTAATTGTAGCTTCTGTTGGTAGATTTCCACTTCCCAAACTTAAAACTCCAGCTTCACTACCAAATGCTATAGAACTTCTTTGAAGCCAAGGTTGTTTATCTAACCATTTTAAAAAAGGTTGTAGTTTTTTTTCTGAACTATCAACTGTTTCATTTGCACTAAAAGCTATTTGAGCTTTGATAATTCCTGTATCCATAGGTGGCATAGAATCTTTACCAATAGTTGGCATAACATTTTTCATACTAAAAATTAAAAATGCTATAACACCCACAGTTAAAATTATTCTTCTAATTATCTTCCATCCATTATTTGAAAACTTAATAATCCCCTCATAAGGTGCTACAAGTTTTCCTATTGTGTGTTGATAAAACCACTCAAAACCTTTTTCTATTTTTGTTTTTCCTACCCCATTTTTATATAGATATGAAGATAAAAGCGGTATAAATGTGATAGATAAAAAATAACTCACCATTAGTGCTATAATTAATGTCTCTATTAGTGGTTTGAAGATTTTTTGTGGAAATCCACCTATAAACATCAAAGGAAATAGTATAGCAATAGTTGCTAATGTTCCTGCAAACACAGGGCTTAACACCTCTTTTGTTCCGTGTTTTATGGCAGTTTGAAGATCCTCTTTTGTCTCTATAAGATGTCTTTCTATATTTTCTAGCACCACAACTGCATCATCTGTTAGCATACCAAGTGCTAAAATTATAGCTGTATAAATTACAATATTTAACTCTCCACCTGTTAGCCAAATAATAGCAATAGTTGTAAAAAATACCATAGGTATAGATAATCCTGCAGCTATAATAGCTCTAAAATTTCCTAAAAATATCATAATAACTATAAGTGTAAAAAATATAGCATCTCTTAGAGCTTCTAGCATATTGCTATTTGCTTGTTCTATTAGATCTCTTTGAGTATCACTAATCTCAAATTTAATATTTGGATATTTTTGTTCTAGTTTTTTCACCTGCTCTCTTGCTGCATTACTTACATCTAAAACACTTCCTTTTGGAGCTCTTTGAATTGCAAGTGCTATAGAATCTTTACCATTTCCTATATAGCCTGATACTCTTTTTTGATATCCCCATTTTACACTTGCTACATCTTTTAATCGAACATTTGGTTGAATAAGCAAATTTTGAAGATTTAAAACATTATCTTTTTCTCCATATATTGTAACTGTATAGAAACTATTTTTTCCTTTGATAAATCCTACTGGAATATCTTTGTTTTGTGCCATAATCACTTTAACAATATTTGCAAAGTCAATATTATATTTTTTAGCTTTAAATGGATCTATCTCAATATTAATAGAGCTTTGATAACCTCCAAAAACCTCTACATTACCTATATTTTTATCAGATAATAAATAAGGCTTAATAAAACTATCTGCTATTTTTCTAATCTCACCTAGGTTAATATTTTTGTTTTTAGGACTAAGTGATATAACATCTACAGGAAGTGTAAAATCACCCGCTGTATAGATAGCTGGGTTCAACCCTTGTGGCATCTTTGCTTTTGCAATATTTAGTGCATTAGCTACATCAACTGCAGCAGCATTTAGAGTTTTTTTATAACCAAATTCAACACTTACTATTGACATATTAGCTACATTGACACTACTTACATCTGTTACAAGTCCCAATCTTGAAAGCTCTTGTTCTATTGGTTTTGATACAGTTGAAGCTACAACTTTAGCAGTAGCACCTGGAACTTTAGTAATAACTACTACTTTTGCTGGATTTGCATCTGGAAAAAGATTTTTAGGTAGTGTAAAAAGTCCAATAATACCTATAATGAAAAATGAAAATATGATACTATAAAGTAGATATGGTCTTTTGTAAAAATATTCAAATATCATATCTTATTCCTTGATAACTTCTACATTAATTCCTGTAAGAAGTTTTAATAATATATCTTGTTTTGCTACTACGATCATATCCTCATTGGTAATATTATCTACGATCACTCCTTGTTGAGCATTAGCTACTATTTTTACTTGCTTTGCTACTGCTTTATGATCTTTTACAACTAATACAAAACTTTTACCATCTCTATTTAAAATAGCATCATGAGGAAGCATATAACCTTTTTGATCATATATTACAATATCTACATCTACTCTTTGGTTAGCAACTACACTTTCATCTATATTTGCAATATATTCTAAAAGTCCATTGTTTGTAGTATTTAAAGCATTTATTTTATAAAGTTTTTTATTAAAAATTACTGCTGTTGCTTTTATATCACTTGGAAGTCTTATAAGCAAATAGCTGTTTGAATTGGCACTTATAGAAACCAAAGGTTTTCCCATCATAGCAATATCTCCTATATTTGCCAATCTTGTTACTATACCATCAACTGGTGCTTTGATATTAGCATAAGATAAAGTATTTTTTAAAGCTATTTTATCTTGTTTTAATCCATTAAGAGCAGCTTTTAGTGTGACAATATTTGTCACTTCTTTATCAGATTGTTCTTGTGAAGCACCTTTTACTTTTAGAAGTTCTAATGTTCTTTGATGAGTTGATAACATATTTTTTAAAGCAATTTTTTTAGATGCTATTTGTGAGTTTAGAGCATTTAGTTTTGATTTAAGATCATTTTGATCTAGTTTGACTATAACTTGCCCTTTTTTAATTCTTTTACCACTTTTTGCTATATAATTAATCCTTGCACTTATTTTTGAGCTTATTTTTACATCATCATTTGATTTTGTAAGTGCTAAATATGGTAAAGTTAATCTATTGTTTTTAGATTGAACTTTTATAGCTTTAATATGCAAAGAATAAGTTTTTGCTACAGGTTTTGAAGCCTCTTTGTGTTGTTTTAGTGCTATTAATTTTTTACCACCAATTACAAGTATTGCTATTACTGCTAATACAACTATATAGTTTAGATATTTTCTCATTTTATTACCCCTTTTAGATTTATCCCATAAATCACTGTTAATTTTGCTACACTTTGCCATCTTGAAGATATAGCTTCATAGTATTTTGCTTTTGCATTTAGCACACCATCTTCATAATCTAAATAATTCTCTTGTGTCATTCTGCCTTGTTTAAAAGAGACTTTTGCAAACTTTAAAAGATTTTGTTGTTTATCTATATTTTGTTTTGTTAAAACTATAGATTTCTCTAGCAATGGCAACTGAGTCAAGATATTTTTTATATCAGATTTAAGTTCTTGCTCTGTTTGTTTAAGTTTCATTTTATTTTTTAATAACTCTATTTTTTTTAGTTGTATATCTACATTGCTAGATTTATTGTATAATGGATAAGAGATACCAATTTGATAATAACCATAATCCTCTGATATATCATCATGTAGCCTTATATCTTTTTGAGCATAATTTCTACTCCACATAGCACTAAAAGCAACTTTAAATGAGTTTTGTTTCTCTTGTGTAGCTTTTAAATCCTCTGTTGAGGCTTTTAGATTTTCCTCTAAAGGTTTTATGGCAAAAATATCACCAGTTTGATAATCTATATTATTTCTTAACTGCATAGATACACTTTGGTCTAAAGTAATATTAGTAAGTTTTCTAATAGTTGAGATTAGATTTAATCTTTGTATTTTTACATTATTAATATTTATATCTAATTCATTAAGCTTTTGATTGATTTTATCAAGTGCAATTCCAGCCATCCTTCCACTTTTGACAGATATTTCTATCTCTTGCTTTGTATTTAATACAGATCTTTTTGTAGAGTTTAGAGCTTTTAAGAGATTTTCTAAATATTGTAAATTACTATTTGCTCCAACTATACTAGCCTCTTTTGTAAAAAAGTTTAACTTTTTTTTCAGTTTTGCACTATTTGCAAGATGTTTAGCTTTTAAGCTTAACGATTTTAACTCTTTGATATAAAGCGGCATATTAAATAATACTCCAACTTTTTGAATTGTAGTTGCAAATGGTATTCCTTTATTTTTAGCTGTTAAATTTGCAGTTTCAATAGGATCAAGTGGCAAAAGATTTGTAGGGCTACTATAATGTGTATAGTTCCCAAATATATCTAAAGTTGGATATGAAGTTGAATCTATTTTATCTTGAGATGTTTGTGACATCTTTTGGTTTAACTCATCTATTTTTGTAGATGGTTGCTTATTGATAGCTTCAAAAAGCTCTGTAATTGTAGTAGCTTGAAGGCTAATAGCTGTTGCTACACTTAGTATTATAATTTTAATTTTCATCATCTTTTCCTAATAATATATTTACTTTTTTGATCAAATATTGAGATATAGTTTCAATATCACAATCTGCACAAGTGTCAATATCACTATTTTGTGCAGCTTTTAGCCTAATCTCTTTTGTTGTAATCATTAGATTTAAACTTCCTATTATCATAAAATACAACATCATAGGATTTGTATCATAAAAATATTTTTGCTCTTTACCAGCTTGAATAATATGACTAAAAAGCTTATAAAGCATTTGCATATTTTCAAATAATATATCACTTAATACAGCACTACTTGTGCTTAACTCTTTTAATAAAATAGATGGAAAATATGGATGTTTATAAGCAAATGTAGCATAAGTAGATATGAAGCTTTCTAATTGCTCTTTTGGATTAGATATATCTTTGATATTTTTCTCTATTATATTTGTCATATCTTTTAGTATATCTACTAAAACAGCTTCATAAAGCCCTTGCTTATTTTTAAAATAATAAAAAATCATAGCTTTATTAATATTTGATTTTTCAGCCAACATATCCATAGATGTAGCACTAAATCCATATTTAGAAAAAAGTACCTTAGCATTAGATAAAATCGTATGGGATGTTTGGTAAGAATCTCTTTTTTTATTTGACATTATATTCCTTATTAACTAACTAGTTAATTATAAAATATATCAACTTTGATTTTGATTAATTTTAGATTTTATTTTATTCTATAATAATGAGACCACTGCACAATGAACAATTTCATAGCTTTAGTGTAGTTCTTTATATAC
>CAJXII010000085.1 GCA_913054415.1 uncultured Arcobacter sp. | reverse complement strand
AATAGATCAGATAAGCTATTGCTTTTATTATCTATAAGAAATTTTTGTAGATATTGTTTTAGTATATCAGTATTGTTGGTTTCGTATGATACAAATTTGTTATATTTGATTTTATAACACGATATATCTATACAAACAGATGAAGTAGAAACATCATCTTCTATTAGATAATATATATTGTCTTTATCTACTACTGTATATCTTCATTAAATCTACCTATTTTTTTAATAATTTCCTACTTTAAAATCTCTCTAAGCCCATCTAATCCACCAATGGCTAAACCAATACCATTTTTATCTACTTCAAAATCTCTAGGATTGATTCTGATTAACTTTGTATTTGTATATTTCTTAGATAGTAAATTGCCCTCATTTCTAATAGTTGGAATATCTTTTCCTGCACCAATTTCTATAATGGCTATTTTTTTGTTTTTATTTTGTTTAATCCATTTATTATATTTTGATTCTTGTTTTGTTGCTCGTTTGTGATTCCAACTAAAATCACCAAACATCAAGATATTTGGTCTTGCTATCGCACCACAATTTTCACACAAAGGAATATTGATAGCTTCAAATTTTTCCATATCTACTTCTATATATTCATCTTTAGCTTCCCAGATTTTATTTTTACAATTTTTTGTGCATTGAAGATGATGTATGCTTCCATGAACTTCATATATTTTATCTTGTGCAAATCCTGCTTTTTGAAACTGTCCATCTACATTTGAAGTAAATATAAAATAGTTATCATTTTTAGTTTTAACAAGATCTAACAAAATTCTAAAACCATCATGTGGAGTTGTATCTCTATACAGATTTAATCTATGTCCATAAAATGCCCAAGCAAGTGACAGATTTATACTAAACCATTTAGGATTTGCCATATCTGCAAAATCTAATCCTAATTTTTTAATAGGTGGATATGCTTTCCAAAATCCTTCATTGCCCCTAAAATCAGGTAGTCCACTATCTACACCCATACCAGCACCTGCTGTTATAAGTATAGCATCAGCTTTATCAATAATTTGTGTTGCTTTTTTATGTTGTTTATCATAATTTACCTCTTTTTATTTACTGTAAAAGTATAGTAGGTGTGTATGACAACTTTATGTCTGGTTAACAATTTGACATAAACTTTTTTGTATAACTTCTATCTCATTTTTATCTAAAGTTGCAAGTTTTTCTTTAATCCTAGTTTTACTCAATGCTCTTATTTCATAAATGCAAGCATCACTATTTTTAAATAATTTTTCTCTTGATGATATATGTACTCGATACGGAATAGTATTTGGTTCTATTACAGTTGAAAGAGGTATTACTATAACGGTATCAAGTATCTCATTATCATCTTTTGAGCTTAAAATGACAGCAGGTCTTAGTTTTCCTATCTCTTTACCTTTTGTTGGATTGAAATTTACAGTTACAATATCACCTTTATTTAATTCCATCATCAACTGCTCCATCACCTACTATATCTTTTCTACTTGCATTTAAAACTTTTTTTAATAATTGTCTTTTTTTCTTTTTTTCTAATTCTTGTGTAAATTTTTTAAACTCTTCTTTAAATATAGTAGGTATAAAATATCCAATCTCCTCTTTTTTTCTACCATTTACAATGGTTGCAACATCATCTATTTTAAAAAAGTTTGTGCTATTTCTAAGATTTGAAAGTGTCATACTAATCATACATATCCTTTTTGCATATTAATCTTACAAAAGTATACCATATTTTTATTTTATGTCTAGTTAGATTGTAATATGCTTAAGTCTTCAATTCTTTATAATAGCCCATATCTTGTATGATTTTATATATTTTCACACCAACACTCTTTTAGTGTTTGTAAAAAATCTTGTGTTTCTAAATATTGGATGAAGTTTTTTACTATCTCAACTTGCATTTCTAATTGGCATAATAAGGCTTACTAAATTTTTAGCATTTTGAGTATAATTAAATATATATTTATCATCTTCAAATGATAAATTTCCATTATGAGTTTTGTTAATATATACTTTTAGATTATCTTTATCTAACCAAACACCCCACAATATCATCATCAGTAGATCTTACATATCTCATAGTAGTATTGATATTTTTATGTCCTATAAATTGACTCATTATTTTTATATTTATACCTTAAATATTTTTTTATACCCTTTTTTATACCCCTTATAGATTTTTTTTAAGTTTTCTATTAAAAAGCCCAATAACTAGCATTTCTATTCAAAAGCACTATATTAAAGGGCTTTCTCTAATCTTTCAAATCCTTCATTAACCTCATATTTTGTAATTGTAAGGGGCGGTAAAAATCTAAGTGTATTTCTTCCAGCTTTTAAGACCAATACACCATTATCAAATGCCTTAGATATAAATTGAGTAAGAGTATCAGCATCTTTTACCCTTAAACCTCTCATCATACCCAATCCTACCATATCTGTAAAAATATCTTGATGATTTTCATAAAACTCTTTTAATTTTGTTTCAAAATATATCATAGTTTCATCCAGTAACCCGCTATCTTTACACTCTTGTAAAATATTACACACCTCTAAAGAAGCTCTTGTGCTTAAATAGTTTCCACCAAATGTGCTACCATGATCACCTGGAACTAAAATATCTTTATGTGTAGTCATCACTGCACCTATTGGAACACCACCACCTAAACCTTTTGCCATTGTGATTATATCTGGTTCTATCTCATATAGATTTGATGCTAAAAACTCTCCTGTTCTAAAAGCTCCTGTTTGCACCTCATCTACAATTAAAAGTAACCCTTTATCTTTTAAATATTTGGCTAATTTTTGAATTTGATTTTTTTCAAATGGTTGCACACCACCTTCACCTTGCACAAGTTCTATCATCACTGCTACTGTTTGATCATCTATTGAGTTATAAATATCTTCTATTTTTTGATCAAAACTAAATCCATCTGGATATGGTGCAAAATCATCTTTATGCATAGATTTTTGCCCTGTTGCTTTTACTGTTGTGATAGTTCTTCCATGAAATGAATGCTCTAAAGTGATAACTTTAAATTTTTTATTATCAAACTTTAGCTCTCCATATTTTCTTGCTATTTTTATAGCACCCTCATTTGCTTCTGCACCACTATTTGCAAAAAATGTAGCTACATCATATCCACTTAATTGAGCTATTTTTTGTGCTAATAATGCCTGAGGCTCTATAGCATATAGATTTGAGATATGAGTAATATTTGATACTTGATCACAAATAGCATCTGCTACTTGCTTATTTCCATGACCTACTGAAACTACACCTATACCACTTGTGAAATCTATAAAATTTCTATTATTATCATATAATGTTGCATTTTCACCTTTTACAAAATTAACATAATTTCTTGCATAAGTATTTAATACATATTGTTTATCTATATCTTTTATCATCTTTTCTCTCTTTTTTTTCAATTATAATATGTTACAATTATTATACTAAAACTTTTATAAGGAACTACAGTATGCCACATCTTATTACCACATCAGATTTAACCAATGATGAAGTCCTAACTCTTTTTGACGATGCCTTTTTATTTCAAGATCTACAATCCAACAATATCCTAGAAGGGAAGCTAGTAGTTACAGTATTTTTTGAAAACTCTACTCGAACAAGAAGTAGTTTTGAAATAGCTGCCAAAAGACTAGGAGCACAAGTTGTTAATCTTGAGGTGCAAACAAGTTCTACTAAAAAAGGTGAAACAGTAGAAGATACTGTTGCCAATCTAAATGCAATGAAGCCTGATGCTATTATTATTAGACATAGCAAATGTGGATTACCAGCTAGTTTGATTGATTATGTTGATTGTCCTATTTTAAATGCGGGTGATGGGAAAAATGCCCACCCAACTCAAGCTTTATTGGATCTATTTACTATATATGAACATTTTAATAAAGATATAAAAAATAAAAAAATAGCAATTGTAGGAGATATAAAAACTTCAAGAGTTGCTTCTTCAAATTTAGAGTTGTTACCAAGATTTGAAATTACTCCTATATTAGTTGCCCCTGAACATTTTATGCCTGAATCAGATTTTAAAAAAGTAAGATTTTTAAAAGAGGTGATTGACGAAGTTGATATTGTTATGAGTCTAAGAACACAACTAGAAAGACATGACCAACAATACTACCAAACACTTGAAGATTTTGGCAAAGATTATTGTATCACTAAAGATATTTTTGGCAATAGAGATATATTACTTCTACATCCAGGACCTGTCAATAGAAACATAGATATAAGTGATGAGATGCTAAATGACCCTAGATCAAAAGTTTTACGACAAGTATCAAATGGGGTAGCTATTAGGATGGCTATATTAAAAAAACTTATCCTAGACAATTAATTGTATATTTTCTATACAATTAATTATCCAATTTTTTACCTTTTATATGTCATAATTATTCCAATAAAAAATTAGGAGAAAAAGTTATGAAAAAAAGACTTTTAAGTTTATTTGCTCTTATATCACCTGCTTTACTTTTAGCAGCTGATAAATTAGACACAGGAGATACTGCTTGGATGATGGTATCAACTGCATTTGTATTATTGATGACACCTGCAGGATTGGCACTATTTTATGGAGGTATGACACGAAGCAAAAATGTTCTTAATACCTATGCTATGGTATTTGGTGCATTTATAGTTGCTTTTGTAGTATGGATAATTGCAGGTTACTCTATAGCATTTGGTGCTAATGAAAATGCCACAATGCAAAAATTCTTTGGTGGTTTTGCCAATATGATGTTAAATGGTATCAATTATGATGATCTAAGTGGAACATATCCTACTTATGTATTTATCGCATTTCAAGGAACATTTGCTGCTATTACAGTTGCAATTGCTAGTGGATCTATTATAGAAAGGATGAAATTTTCTACTTGGATGATAATAGTTGCATTATGGGGATTGGTTGTTTATGCTCCTGTTGCTCATATGGTATGGGGTGGAGATGGAGCATTATTATTTGATGCTGGTGCTTTAGATTTTGCTGGTGGGACAGTTGTTCATATGAATGGTGGATTAGCTGGATTAATTTTAGCTATATTAGTTGGTAAAAGAGCTGATTATCAAAAAACTGCTATTAAACCTATGAGTGTTATGCTTACTGCTTTAGGTGCTGCAATATTATGGTTTGGATGGTATGGATTTAATGCAGGATCTGCTTTTGGTGCAAATGAGATAGCTGGTGTTGCACTACTTACTACTACTATAGCAACAGCAGCAGCTGGGATTACTTGGATGTTAATTGAGTGGTTTATCTATAAAAAACCTACACTTTTAGGGATCGCTTCAGGTATTGTATCTGGTCTTGTTGCTATCACTCCTGCTGCTGGTTTTGTAGGAACTGGTGGAGCTTTTATTATAGGTATTGTTGGTGCTATTGTTGCATTTATTGGTGTAGCAAAATTAAAAGCTATATTCAAATATGATGATTCACTAGATGCATTTGGTGTGCATTTTCTAGCTGGTCTTTGGGGTGCATTAGCAACTGCATTTTTAGCACTTGATAATCAAGATCTATTATGGGATGGTCCTCTAAAAGCTTCTGGAGATAGAATAGGACAATTTATGGTTCAAGTAGAATCAATGGTTGTTGTAGGTTTATGGACACTAATAGGAACTGTAGTAGTATATTATATAGCAACAGCTATAACAGGTGGATCAAGAGTTGATGAGGAAGAGGAATCAAGAGGACTTGATGAAACAACTCATAGTGAACGAGCATTAAATATATAATTAAATTACAAGGATTAAAAATGAAAAAAATTGAAGCGATAATAAAACCTTTCAAACTAGAAGATGTAAAAGAGGCTCTAAGTGAAGCTGGAATTACAGGTATGACTGTAACTGATGTAAAAGGTTATGGAAGACAGCAAGGTCACTCTGAACTATACAGAGGGGCTGAGTATGTTGTTGATTTTTTAGCAAAAATTAAATTAGAACTAATTGTCAATGAAGATCAAGTTGAAGATTGTCTAAATCTTATAACTCAAGCAGCTAAAACGGGTAAAATTGGGGATGGTAAAATCTTCGTATCATCTATAGATGAAGTGATAAGAATAAGAACAGGAGAAACAGGTAGCGAAGCTATCTAATTTTATTTAGCTCCCATTTTTATATGGGAACTAACTCTATGCAACAACTTCATCTTTTTTAAAAGTTTTCTTTAATAAAATATCAAAACAAACACCATTATCTGTATTATATGCATCCAATGCACCGTTCATATGATCTTCTATCATCATTTTTGACATATACAATCCTAACCCTGTCCCATTTTTTTCATCTTTGGTTGAGAAATAAGGATCAAAAATATTATCAATAATATTACTAGGGATACCGCCACCATTATCAGTAATCTTAATATGATATTGTTGATCTTCTAAATAAGTTTCTATTTTTATATACCCATTTTGTATATTTTTTTCTATAAAGTTATCCTCTGCATTTTTTATAATATTTAAAACAACTTGCATCTGTCAAGCGAACTGCTAAAATGGGCAGGTAAAGTTTGATTTTGGAATTCAATTTA
>CAJXII010000084.1 GCA_913054415.1 uncultured Arcobacter sp. | reverse complement strand
ATACTTTTTTAGAATTGGATGGTAGATTTTATATTATGGATTTATTTGGGTTTAAGTGCTGATTTGGTAGAATAACGAAGTATATTTTAAATTTATTAGTGGAGTAAATTATGGATAAAAAAGCTTTCTCTTTAATAGAACTTATTTTTATTATTATAGTTATGGCAGTGATAGCTTCAGTTGCAGTTCCTAAACTGTTTGATATTAAATCTAAATCTGAAATCTCAACAATCAAACAAGATATTAGCACTACAATATCTTCAATACAGAATTATTATTTAGTCAATGGAAAAATAGATAAAATTAGTGATGCTGTAGCTTTAAATAGTAGTGTTTGGGATATTGCAGATACAACAGTAAAATATAAAGAAAATTCAAAAGATTGTGTTGATATGACTTTATCATCTAATAGTCTTGTATTAACAATAGATAAAACAGCTGGTCCAAAATGTTTGGAACTTTATAATGATGGGATAGTATCTACAACATATAATCTAAAATAATTCAAAATCCTCATATATTTATAATCATATTTTAGATATAATCAAAAAAAATTTAGGATGGTGATTATGAAAAAAATAATATTAAGTCTAGTAGTAGCTTCTACATTAGCAATGGCTAATAATCAAGTAGAATTAAATATCAATAATGATACAGTAGAGGTAAATGGTGATATATATTTAAATGATATATATGAAGTAAGTAATGATTCAAACTACTATTTTACAGCTAGTTATCTTAGTTCATCTCAAGAACCAGGGGATAGACAAACTTTAGTAACAGCAGGATTAAAGATTTTAAATCCATTTGTTAATGATAATGGATTAAGTTTAGGATTAGGTATTAAAGGTGTAGTTGCTGATAACTCTTCTCAAACTTTTGCAGCAATTCCATTGGGATTATTTGTTAAATATGAATTAAATGAAAAAATTCAATTTAATGCAAATATGAACTATGCACCACAAACATTAAGTTTTTCAGATGCTAAAGCTTATAGAGAATTTAAACTAACAGCTGATTATAAAGTGCTTGAAAATGGATATGTATTTGTAGGGTCAAGATATATTAAAACATCATATGATAAAAGTATTGATTTAACATACGATAAATCTATGTTTTTTGGATATAAAGTTCAATTTTAGAGATATAGTATGCAAAATATATTAGATGATAATAGTAAAAAAATAATTTCTGATAGTATTAGAGATGTGCCAGATTTTCCAAAACCAGGTATAGTATTTAAAGATATTACTACATTGCTAAATAATCCAAAAGCATTTAAGCTACTTATGGATCATTTAGAAAATAGATATAAGGCTATGGATTTGGATTATATAGTTGGGCTTGATGCTAGAGGATTTATATTTGGATCTATTTTAGCTGATAGATTAGGTATTGGTTTTGTTCCAGTAAGAAAAAAAGGGAAACTTCCATCAGATACAATATGTGAAAAATATGAGTTAGAGTATGGATTTGATGAAGTTGAGATACATCTTGATGCTTTTGAAAATAAAGATAATGCAAAAGTTATAATCATAGATGATCTATGTGCAACAGGTGGAACAGCTAGTGCTGCTGCTAAGTTAGTATTAGATGCAAAAGCAGATTTAGTTGAAACTTGTTTTATTATAAATCTTACATTTTTAGAAGGTAGTAAAAAAGTAGAAAATTTTTCACCTGTTTATAGTGTATTGGATATATAAAAATGAGATTGAGTAGTTTTGAACAAAACTCAATAGTAACTAATTTTAAAAACTATTTTCCAAATAGTAAATTATATCTTTTTGGTAGTCGTGCAGATAATACTAAAAAGGGTGGCGATATAGATTTGTATATCGAAACTACAAGCGATGAATATGATTATTTAAAAGTATTAGAACTAAATAGTAAAATTCAAAATGAAATAGGTTGGCAAAAGATAGATATAGTTGTCAATCAACTTGACAAAAAGCAAGATAAATTTATATATAAAAATGCTAAAAATACAGGAGTATTACTTGGATGAATTGGAATTAAAGATTCAAAATGCTATTGTAGAAGAGGAAAAAAATTTTAAAAGATTTTTTCAAGCTTGTGATAATCTAAAACCATATTATCCTTTTACTATAGATAAATTAGACGATGATACAATTGTAGAGCATCTTGATCAATTAAGCTTTAGGTTTATAAAGATTCAAGATAGTGTTGGAAGAAGACTAATACCTTATGTAGTGGAATATCTGTTTGGAAATAATGATGGATTAACTTTTTTGGATATGCTAAATAAACTTGAAAAACTAAATATAGTTACAAAAACTCAATGGAATATTTTTAGAAATCTAAGAAATGATTTAACACATATCTATCCAGATGATGATAAAATAGTAGATACATTAAATTTAATTTTTAGTAAAAAAGATGAATTGTATGAAATATATAACAATTTAAAAAAGAAAGTTATAAATGTATAAAAAGGAAAACAATTAAATGAATAATTATATACCAAAACCTAGTAAATTTGATCCAGATAGCAATGGGCATTTTGGAGAGTTTGGAGGAAGATATGTCCCTGAAACTCTTATGCCAATTCTTTTGGAACTTCAAGATGAATATCAAAAATACAGATTTGACAAAGAGTTTTGGAGTGAGGTGAATTATCTTTTAAAAGAGTATGTTGGTCGTCCAAGCCCACTATTTTATGCAAAAAATATTAGTGATGAATTAGATGCAAAAATATATCTAAAAAGGGAAGATCTAAACCATACAGGAGCTCATAAGGTAAATAATGTAATAGCTCAAGGATTACTTGCAAAAAAACTTGGTAAAACAAAAGTGATAGCAGAAACAGGAGCAGGACAACACGGAGTGGCAACAGCAACTATTGCTGCACTTATGGGGTTAGAATGCACTATTTTTATGGGTGCAAAAGATGTAGCAAGACAAGAGTTAAATGTCTTTAGGATGAAGCTACTTGGAGCAAAAGTAATACCAGTAGAGTCAGGAAGTAGATCTTTAAAAGATGCTATGAATGATGCTATAAGATATTGGGTTACAAATGCAAGAGATACATTTTATATAATAGGCACAGTTGCAGGTCCCCATCCATATCCTATGATGGTAAGAGATTTTCAAGCAATAATAGGTTGGGAAGCTAGACAACAAATCTTAGAAAAAGAATCAAAACTACCTGATGTAGTAATAGCTTGTATTGGTGGTGGATCAAATGCTATTGGTATGTTTAGTCACTTTTTAGAAGATGATAGTGTTCAATGTATTGGGATTGAAGCTGGTGGTTTAGGAGTAGATACTTCTAAACATGGATGCTCTTTAGCTAAAGGTTCTCCTGGAGTTTTACATGGTCAATGTAGCTATTTACTTCAAGATGAAGATGGACAAATCTTAGAAGCTCATAGTGTAAGTGCTGGGCTTGATTATCCTGGTATTGGTCCAGAACACTCATATCATAAAGATTTGGGAACAGTTAAGTATGATAGTATCACAGATGATGAGGCTTTGGATGCTTTTGTATGGTTGTCACAAAAAGAGGGGATTATCCCTGCTTTTGAATCTTCTCATGCTATTGCTTATTTACAAAAAGCAAAAGATGATATAAAAGGTAAAACTGTTATAGTCAATCTCTCAGGACGAGGGGATAAAGATATGATTCAAGCAAAAGATATAATGAAAGATAAGTTTATTTAATGACAGATATATTACTAGAACTAATGAAAGAGTATAGTTATATTATACTATACTTATGGAGTATTTTAGAGGGTGAAACAGGTCTTCTTATGGCAGGTATTTTTTCACACACAGGCGATATGAATATATATCTTTCTATTTTTATAGCTGGACTTGGTGGATTTACAGGAGATACTATATATTTTTCTATAGGAAGATATAATAAAAGATATGTTCATAAAAAGTTTAAAGGGCAAAGAAGAAAATTTGCTTTAGCTCATCTATTATTAAAAAAATATGGTTGGCCAATTATATTTATCCAAAGGTATCTTTATGGTTTAAGAACTATTATTCCTATATCTATTGGATTGACAGGATATGATGCTAAACTATTTGCAATTATTAATCTATTTAGTGCTTGGGCTTGGGCAGCAATCACTATTTTACCAGCTTGGTATTTTGGAGAAGAGATTTTACAAATGTTAGCTGTTGCTAAACAGTATTGGTATATTGCATTACCATTTGGAGCTAGTATAGCAGGTGGTATATATTGGTTTTTTCATACAAAAACACAAAAAAAAGTGAGGGTTAAAAAATAATGAATCTAAATCTAACTACAAAAGAGATACAAACAGATATTCAAATTGTATTAGTTAAACATAAATTTATAAAAGAGAATAAAAAACTTTTAAAATCTTTAAATTTTAAAGCATCAAATGAAGAGGCAGTATTATTAATAGAGTCAAAAAAATTATATGTTGGATTTGAAGATGAAGATGATGATACAATAAGAGTTGCAATAGCAACAGCTATTAAAGAGCTTAATAAAACAAATATCAAATCAGCTTCTATTAAAACTGATTTTAAATTGTCAGTTATAGTAGATGGATTTGAACTTGGTAATTATCAATTTAATAAATATAAATCAAAAGATGAAACAAAAGATGAAAAAGATATTTATATTATAGTAGATAAAATAGGTAAAGATACACAAAAGATTTTTGAACAACAGATATCTATTTGTAATGCAGTCAATAAAGTTAGAGATTTTATCAATACCGCACCAGATGATTTTTATCCTGATACTATGGCAAATGAAGCTATTAAAATATCTAAAGAATCAAAACTAAAATGTAAAATATTGGATGAGGATGCTTTAGAGGAAAAATCAATGAATGCTATGCTTGCAGTTGGAAGAGCAAGTAGGCATAAATCTAAACTTATCCATTTGACATATAAACCTAAGAAAAAAGCAAAGAAAAAAATTGTTTTAGTTGGTAAAGGGCTTACTTATGATAGTGGTGGGTTAAGTTTAAAGCCTAGTGATTTTATGACAACTATGAAAAGTGATAAAAGTGGTGGTAGTGCTGTTTTAGGTATTATGGATACTATTGCTAAATTAAATCTTTCAATAGAGGTGCATGGAATTATAGGAGCTGTTGAAAATATGATAGGTGGTGATGCTTATAAGCCAGATGATATTTTAGTAGCAAAAGATGGCACAACCATTGAAGTAAGAAATACAGATGCTGAAGGAAGACTTGTTTTAGCTGATTGTTTATGTTATGCACAAGATGAGGTAAAAGATATAGATTATATCTTAGATTTTGCTACACTTACAGGTGCATGTGTAGTTGGAGTAGGGCAATATACAAGTGGGATAATGGGTAATAACAATATATTAAATTATCAAGTAGTTCAAAGTGCTTGGGATAGTGGAGAGTTAGCTACAACATTACCTTTTAATAGATATTTGAAAAAAACTCTCAAAAGTGAAATAGCTGATATTTGTAATATTAGTAATACAAGATATGGTGGAGCTATTACAGCTGGATTGTTTTTAGAACATTTTATAAAAGATGAAAATAAACAAAAATGGGTGCATATAGATATAGCTGGTCCAGCTTTTGTAGAACACTCTTGGGGATATAATCCACATGGAGCAAGTGGAGCAGGTGTAAGGATGACATTAGAATTTTTTAGATCTCTTTGTAAGTAACAAAATGATCAGAGATAAAGAATATTATTTAAGCATGGATTATGATATTAAGTTACAACTTTATTAATTATTTACATTTATTATATATCTGATCTAAATAATCACTATGCAACTGATCTTGATGGGTTTGTTTATATTCTAGGTTATCTCGAATATCTACAAGTTCATCATACTCAAAAAGATCTAAAAATTTTGGATTGATTTGAGTTTCTTCCCCTGTAATATCAATAAGATGTTTTATTTGAATAATCAAATCATCTTTTGTTTCAGTATCATTAACCATTTTTTACAAACTTATTTATGATTTGTTCGATATAAAGCTCCATTTTTGGATCTCCAAAATCATCTTTAGCACTTTTACAACATCCACAAGCGACACCAGCATCTGTGAGTCTTCCTACATCTTCGATTGTTTTTGCACCTTTTTCTTTGATTGCATATATAATTTCACCTAAAGTAACATTATTACAAACGCATACTTTATATGAGTGTGGGAATTTTGCCATTTACTACTTCTTTAATAATTTTTTTCTTTTTTGATTAGCTCATAAGCTTCATTAATTTGTTGAAGTTTTGCAGTAGCTTCTTCTATAATAGATTGTGAAGCACCTTGACCTGTTACAATATCTGGATGGTTTTGTTTGACAAGTTTTCTGTATTGTTTTTTGATAGTTGCAAAATCATCATCTTTTGATACACCTAGTATCTTATAAGCTTCATCTAGATCGTTTGCTTTATTGTTTTGTATATTTGTATAAAAAGATCTAAATTGCTCTATAAGATTTTTAAAATCATTTGGTTTAATCTCTAGGGCATTGGCAATATCTTCTGTAATCATATATTCAGTATCGGTAAATTGGTGATCTATAAAAGCTAGATTAAGAAGATACTCCATAACCTTAAGTCGTTTTGTATAATCAAATTTTGTAAGTTTTAGATATTTTTGTGAGATAATTATAGTGTTGTCAAATGTTTGTAGCTCTTTTTTATAGATCTGTTTTAGTTGTTCTCGTATTGTTTGACTATTTTCAAAATGTGATGAAATATCTGTAAAAGTATGACTTAAAAGCTCTGCTTCTAATTCACATACATGCCCATCTGCTTTTGCTACTTTAGCCATCAATGCTACAAGAAGTCCAGCTTCATGTTCAGCTAAATCACCTTCAAAAGTTTGTTTTTGGTTGATATTTATATTTTGAAAATCCTCTGCTTTATAATCTTTGTTGATTAGATAAAAGATTACACCTACAAATAGTATCAATAAAATTTGTGTCATATAGAAACTCCTTGTTCCCTAATAAATCCATACCCAATTAGACAACAAGCCAAATTACTCTATAATTAG
>CAJXII010000083.1 GCA_913054415.1 uncultured Arcobacter sp. | reverse complement strand
ATTAATATATTGTTAAATATTTATATGATACTATGAGTAAAATCAATTATAAGATAAGAGTATGAAATTTAGAATTTATTACGAAGATGTAGATGCTGCTGGTATAGTTTATCATTCAAATTATTTAAAATATTGCGAACGAGCAAGAAGTGAGATGTTTTTCTCTAAAGGATTAACTCCTATTATTGATAATAACTCACATTTTGTAGTTCGCAAAATGCTATGTGATTTTATAAGTAGTGCAAAATTTGGTGATATTGTAGATGTATCAACTCAAATAGTTGAGATAAAAAAAGCATCTTTTATCCTAAGGCAAACTATCAAAGTAGAAGATAAGGTTGTGTTTGAAGCTATTGTTACACTTGTGCTTGTAAACAATGGCAAACCAAGAAGGATAGATAAAAATATAGAAAAACTAATCTTATCTATACTTTAGATTATTTTAAAACAACCTTATTTCTTCCGCTCTCTTTTGCTTCATATAGAGCTTCATCTACTCTTTTGATAAAGCTCTTATCTGTTTCAGTTTTGATAAATTCAGTTACACCAAAACTACAAGTTACTTTATGATTTTTATCTTTTAAGATTTGATACTCTTCAATTTTCTCTCTTAATTTATTAGCAACTTTAAAAGCATTCTCTTTAGTGCTTTCACGAAGCAGTATCATAAACTCTTCACCACCATATCTAGCAAAAAGATCACTATTTCGTAAATATACTCTTACTAAGCGAGTTAATTCTATCAAAACAGTATCTCCTGTTTCATGACCAAATGTATCATTGATAACTTTAAAGTGATCAATATCAAACATTATAAGAGATAGATTGTTGTTGTATCTGTTTACTCTAAGAATCTCCTCTTTTAGAATATTGTTAAAATATTGTCTATTGTTTATTTGAGTTAAAAAATCATGCGTTGCTTTAAACTCTAATTGTTTTGATTTTGAGTGTAATTCTGTAACATTGTTTAATGTGATTACATACTCCATATCGTTGTTGTGAGATGATATTTTATTTACTGAAATTTGAAATATTTCAGAAATATCAAAATTTCTATTATGTATTTTTACGATTTCTTGTTTATCTGAGTTACCAAGTCTATTTAACCAATTTGTATTTGTTTTTACTATATTTAGATAATCATCATCCTCATCTTTTAAAAATAACTCATCAACACAGCTAATAGTTTGTTGTAACTCTTCGCATGATTTTATATTTAAAAAATCCAAAAATGATTTATTGCAATCTGTGATTTTTTCTCCATCACTTACTATGATAAAATTATCTTGTGAGTCCAATATAGTTCTGATCTTAAAATATTGATCATCTATTTTATCTTCAAGTTTTCTTTTTAACACATTTGATTCAACTGCAGTTACAATAGTATCATAAAATTTAAACATATCAATAGGTTTCATCACATATCCACTCACACCTAATTCAATAGATTGTTTTAAAAAATTAGCATCAGTATGAGCAGTAGTTACCACCATAGAGATATTTTTATCAATCTCTTTTATTGCATACAACATCTCA
Source organism: uncultured Arcobacter sp. (assembly GCA_913054415.1). Taxonomy (GTDB): domain Bacteria; phylum Campylobacterota; class Campylobacteria; order Campylobacterales; family Arcobacteraceae; genus CAJXII01. The sequence goes on along the minus strand of CAJXII010000083.1, from coordinate 5,519 downwards.
AGACCATCCATAATAGGCATATTTATATCTGTAATAACTATATCAAAATTTGGTAAATTTTCATCTTTATAATATTTTTTAAAGATATCTAATCCTTGCTGACCATTGTTTGCACCTTCAATATTTTTTACAAGAAATCTTAAAGAATCCACCGTAATCTCTAATAAATCTTCTTCATCCTCCACATAAAGGACATTTAGTTGTTGTAGTATGTTTTTATTGTAATCTGATGACATAATCTATCCTTTTTAATCTTTAAATATTTTAAGTGCATTTTCTAAATCTGCTTGAGTATCTATACCAAAACTTTTAGATTCAACTTTTACCATAGCAACGGGAAGATTATTTGATAATGCTCTTAGTTGTTCTAGTTTTTCTATAGTTTCTAACTGTGATTCTTTTAGTGAACAAAATTTATTTAAACTCTTTTTATCAAATCCATAAATTCCTAGATGTCCATTGTAAAATGATTTTTCATAATGATCTCTATGATATGGTATTTTACTTCTTGAAAAATATATAGCATTTTGCTCATCATCTAGGACAACTTTTACATGGTTTGGATCATCTGCTAACTCAGATGTTATAGTTTTGTAGCAACTTACCATATTGAAATTATTGGTATTTGTTTTAACTTTGTCTATTACTGATTGAACAACTTGCGGTTCTATAAATGGCTCATCTGCTTGAACATTGACAATAATCTCATCATCATCCAAATTTAATATATTAGCTGCTTCATTTATCCTATCTGTTCCGCTTTGATGTGAAATAGATGTAAGCACTGATGGAATATCATAAGATTTGGCTAACTCTGCTACCTCTTGTGAATCAGTTGCTATTACAACTTTATCCAATGCTTCCACTTGCTTAGCAGTTCTTATTACCATAGGCAATCCTAATATATCTGTTATGATTTTGTTTTCAAATCTGCTACTTTTAAGTCGTGCTGGTATTATTATCATATAAGTTGCTCCATAGGTATTGTTATTTTGAATTTTACTTTATCATCATCAACATTGATAGCTTCAAGTGATCCTTTTAGATGCAGTTCTATAATAGTTTTACAATTATACAAACTAAGTCCAACACCATTTTTCTCTGGTTTTGTGCTAAAATATGGAGTAAAAATATTTTCCAATATATTAGTTGGAATATTCCCACCATTATTTAATATCTCTATAATTAAGTTGTTATTTTCTTTAAATACTTTAAATAGTATTAGTTTTGGATCTGGATTAGCTCTTTTGATAGCCTCTTTTGCATTATTTAAAATATTTGCTAAAGATTTTGATAGATTAGTTTTAAAAGTTCTGATTGGTTGAGAGTAATCATTTTGGATTGTAATTTCACTCTCTTCCAATTTAGAGTAATCTATAGCATGTTTGATAAGCTCATCTGTAGAGGTTTCGATTTTTTCTTCATGCATCTCTGTAGTGTATTGGAAGTTATTAATTATCTTAGATAATTCATCTATTCTATTGACTATTAGTTGAAGATTTTTAATAGATTCTGATGTTGGCACTTCATCTTCAAATTCATATTTTAGCATAAGATTTTGAGCTTCTAGTGATATAGTATTTAAAGGTTGCCTCCACTCATGAGCTACAAGTCGCATAGTTTCAGTCATAATACTTAATTTTGCATCTTTATCAGTGATCTCTCTTTGTAAAACTTTTTTGTTCTCTTCTAGTGTCATCTCATTTGTAATATCAAACATAACTGCTGTATAACCCAAAATATCACCATATTTGTTGAATTTTGGTTTTATAACTGTTTCAAACCATAGATATTTACCTTTTTTTGTAAAACATTTAATAGTTCCTGAGTATTCCTCTTTTTCAGATATGATTTTTTGCCATAGTTTATCTTTTGATATATCATCTTGATCTATTAAGAATGGTTTCCCTTTTAACTCATCTTCACTATATCCTAAAAGTCTAGTATAAGCTTCACTTGCTGATATAATATTACCATTTTCATCTATTACTGCTTGGATAAGATATTTATCAAATATCTGATTTTCAGATACTGTTTGTGTAATATCACCTGCATCTATAACTATATATTTTTTATTTTTCATTATACTTATAGTGATATTTAAAAATACCAAAGCACCATCTTTTCTTATACAAGATAGTTGCATATTGTTTATATATCTGTTTTTATGGTTTTTAATAATAAGCTGTCTAAATTCATCTTTAAAATTATCTGTGATTAAATCTATAAATTTTAGCTTTAAAAGTTCATCATTGGTATGGCCTAGCAATGGACTAAAAGCATTATTTAAGTATATAAATTTTGTATCAGCATTAATAATACCTATACCGTTCCAAGAGTTATTGACAATCTCTTGTAAGTCATTTGTGTCTTGTTGTAAGTCAATTTGATCTGACATAAATACTCTCCATATTTTAAGTAATATTAGTGTATCATAAATTTATGAAAAAAACACTTACAATTATAGATACATTTGGTTTTTTGTTTAGAAGTTACTATGCATTACCACCTTTGAGATCAAAAACAGGTTTTCCAACAGGCATGCTTACAGGTTTTTTAAATCTAATAGCAAATATAGGAAAAGATTTTCAAACTGATTATTTAGTCTTTGCTTTAGATAGCAAAGGGGATACTTTTAGAAATAAAATATATCCACAATATAAGGCTCATCGTCCAGATGTTCCTGAAGATCTTTTGGCACAACTTCCTGTTGCGATTGAGTTTATAGAAAAAATGGGATTTGCTAAAGCAATCAAATCTGGTTATGAGGCTGATGATATGATAGCATCACTTGCCACACTTGCTACTGAGCAAAATTTAGAAGTAAGAATAGTTAGTCACGATAAAGATCTTTATCAACTCATAGATGAGAATATAAAAATGTTCGATCCGCTAAAGAAAAAAACTATTACAAGAGATGAATGTTATGATAAATATGGAGTTTATCCTGAGCAATTTATAGATTATCAATCTTTACTAGGCGATAGTGCGGATAATGTTCCAGGTGTAAAAGGTGTAGGTGCAAAAACTGCACAAGCTTTAATTTCTCAGTTTAATACACTTGAAAATATATATGAAAATATAGATAAAATAGAAAAACCAAGATGGCAAAAGTTACTTTTAGAGGGTAAAGAGATGGCATTTATAAGTAAGCAACTTGTTACTTTACATAAAGATGCTCATATTTTAGAAGATCTTGAAAAATTAAAATTGCCTTTTGAAAATCCTATATTAAAAATAGCTACACTTTTGGAAACTTATGATCTAAATAAAATCGTGCAAAAAGTTTTAAAAGAGGGGACAAGCTATAAAACTATAGTGCCAAAATCTGTAGATATTAATAAATTAACACAAACAAATGAAAATAAAAAAATCACTTTTGAGCCTATTTTACTGGATAATCGCAAAGCTCTTTTTGATACTATTGCACAAATAGCTAAAAACTCTATTGTAGCTTTTGATACAGAAACAACTGGATTGGATACAAAAAATGCCCAAATAGTAGGGTTCTCTTTTTGTTTTGAAAACAATAAAGCATATTATGTTCCAATAGGGCATTTTTATTTGGGAGTAGGGGATCAAGTAAGTTTTGAGGATGCTAAAAAAGCTATAGAGTATCTAAATAAATATAAAATAGTTTGTCAAAATTTTAAATATGATTATGAGATAGTAAAACAAAACTTTCAAATAGAGCTAAAACTCTATGCCGATACTATGATAATGGCTTGGTTACTACATAGCCATAAACCTGTTGGTTTAGATAAATTAGCATTGCAATATTTTAACTACACAATGATACCATTTAAAGATATGGTCAAAAAAGGGGAGAATTTCTCAAATGTCAATCTTCAAGATGCTTGTAAATATGCTAGTGAAGATGCTTGGATTACAAAAAAACTATTTGACAAATTTATAGAGATTTTTAAACAAGATAGCTACAAAGAGATACTTAATGAAGCTTTTAATGTTGAGTTTCCTTTTGTATATGTTTTAGGATATATGCAATCAAATGGGATAAAAGTAGATATAAACAAACTAGAATTATTAAAAGAGAAAAACAAACTTACACTAGATAAGCTTACTAAAGAGATATATGATTTAAGTGGAACTGTTTTTAATATAAATTCCCCTAAACAACTAGGTGATGTTTTATTTGGAACTTTACAGCTACCACATGGTAAAAAAACCAAAACAGGATATAGCACAAACGAATCAGTATTGTTAAAACTAAAAGATGAGCATAAAGTTGTAGAAAAACTGCTAGAATATAGAGAGGCTTTTAAATTACAATCAACTTATATTGAGCCTTTGATAGAGTTGGCCAATAATGATTTGGATCATAAAATTTATACATCATTTATTCAAACAGGAACATCTACAGGAAGATTGAGTAGCAAAAATCCAAATCTTCAAAATATACCTGTAAGAACAAACGAGGGCAGACAAATAAGAGGTGCTTTTATAGCTAGAGATGGATATAAACTTGTAGGTATAGATTATTCACAAATAGAGTTAAGACTTTTGGCACATTTTAGTTGTGATCCTGCATTGCTAGAAGCTTTTAGAAAAGGTGGAGATATACACTACCAAACAGCAGTAGCAATATTTTCACAAGAGAAAGCAAAAGAGAAAAGACATATTGCTAAAACTATCAATTTTGGACTTATATATGGTATGGGAGCAAAAAAATTAGCTCAAACATTAGATATCACCCCAAAAGAGGCAAAACAATATATCCAAAGTTATTTTGATAAATTTGCAACAGTTAAAGAGTATCTTAAATCGATAGAGGATTTTGCTTTAGAAAATGGGTATGTTAAAACTTTACTTAATAGAAAAAGATTTTTTGATTTTTCAACCGCTACACCTATGTTAAAAGCTGGTTATTTAAGAGAAGCAGTAAATACTGTATTTCAAGGTAGTGCATCAGATTTGATTAAATTATCTCAAAATAAAATATATGATAAATACAAAAATAATGATGATATAAAAATGTTACTACAAATACATGATGAACTTATTTTTGAGATACGAAATGACAAAGTTGATACTATTGTATCAGATTTAAAAAATATTATGACAACTATATTTTTACTTGAAGTTCCACTTGATGTATCTGTAGCTATTGGAGATAATTGGGGTGATTTGAAGTAATTAAAATCATTTTATTACTTCAGATTTCTCTTATAATTTGTTATAATATTAAGCTACTTTGTCAAGTGAACTGTCTAACATATTTTCTATATTTAAATGATAGTCTATTGATTCCCACTCAATACCTGTGTTTAAACAAATAAACTTATAATTTTTTAACTGAGATATTGAGGCATTTTTTAATGGTTTATACCAATTTAACGGTGTTGAAATAATCCTGTCATCTTCAAGTTTTACATGAAGATATTCTTCATCAAAATGAACTTCTTTACCTTTAATTAAACCATTCATCCCAAATCCTTTCAAATTTTATAATGTCCCCCTTTGTCAAGACCAATATCAGATTTCTTTTTATTCCACCTCTT
>CAJXII010000082.1 GCA_913054415.1 uncultured Arcobacter sp. | reverse complement strand
AAGCTTTGTAATAAATATTTTACATCTTAAGAAAGTAAAATCTATCAAGAATCAACTACTTGAAAATAGATGGGATTTAGATAGTACTTTATCGCTTTTATTAGGGATTAGTTTTTAGTGGATTAGACTAATAGCTAGGTTATCCCTAGCTATAAATTATAGTTTTTTAAGTTACAATATAATATAATTGTATCACAACAACTACAAAAGAGTAAGTCAATCAACTCAAACATAACTTACTGTTAAAAAATCAATAAGGCATAAATTTACAATATGGAAGATAAACAACCAAAACAACAATCAGAAAAAAAACAGACAGAGAAAAAAACAAACGGCAAAACACAAAATAAAAAAAATCAACACAAAAGAACACATATACCAGTAAAAGGTATGACTATTGAAGATTTAAGATTAAAAAGTCTTGATGAGCTTATAACTATTGGAAATGAGCTAAATGTAGAAAATCCACAGGAGTTCCCACGACAAGATCTAATATTTGCTATACTTGAAGCACAAACAAGTGCTGGTGGATATGTTTTATTTACAGGGATACTTGATATTAAAGATGGTGGATTTGGATTTTTAAGAGCTTTAGATGGTAATTTTTCAGATACATCAAGTGATAGTTATGTAAGTGCTACACAAATTAAAAGATTTGCTTTAAGAAGCGGAGATATTGTAAGTGGGCAAGTAAGACCACCAGCAAAAGATAATGAAAAATATTATGCTTTATTGAAAATAGAAGCTATCAATTATTTGCCAGTAGAACAATCAAAAAATAGACCATTGTTTGATAACTTAACACCTTTATATACAACACAAAGATTTACTTTTGAATATGATCAAACAAAAATGACAGGTAGAATACTAGATATGTTTGCACCTATGGGTAAAGGTCAAAGAGGTTTAATCGTAGCACAACCAAAAACTGGTAAAACAGAACTTCTAAAAGAGTTAGCTCATGGTTTAGAAAAAAATCATCCTGATGTTAATCTTATGGTATTACTAATTGATGAAAGACCAGAAGAGGTAACAGATATGCAAAGAAGTGTTAAAGGTGAAGTTTATAGCTCAACTTTTGATCTTCCAGCTGCAAATCATGTAAAAGTTGCTGAGATGGTTATAAATAAAGCAAAAAGAATGGCAGAGATGGGCAAAGATGTAGTTATATTGCTAGATTCTATCACTAGATTAGCAAGAGCTTATAATACTGTAACACCATCTTCAGGTAAAGTTTTAAGTGGGGGAGTAGATGCAAATGCACTACACAAACCAAAAAGATTTTTTGGAGCTGCTAGAAATATTGAAGAGGGTGGAAGCTTAACTATTATCGCAACTGCATTAGTTGATACTGGTTCAAAGATGGATGAAGTGATATTTGAGGAGTTTAAAGGGACAGGAAACTCAGAAGTGGTGCTTACAAGAAAAGCAGCAGATAGAAGAGTATATCCAGCAGTAGATGTAGTAAAATCAGGAACAAGAAAAGAGGAATTGCTTTTACATCCTGAAGAGTTACAAAAAATTTGGATATTAAGAAATGCTATGGCAGATATGGATGAAGTGGAAGCACTAAAATTTATATACTCAAAAATGGCAAAAACAAAAACAAATGTAGAGTTTTTAATCTCTATGAATGCTTAAAGGTAAAATATGAAAAGATTATCTATACGATCACCATTTGATATGCATCTTCATTTAAGAGATGAAGATATGCTCAAACTTGTAGCACCATTATCTTCTAAAACATTTAGTGCAGCTATTATTATGCCAAATCTTGTGCCACCAGTGGATACAAAAGAAGCTGTTATATCTTATAAAAATAGAATCAAAGATGCTATAAAAGATGATGATTTTGAACCTATGATGACTCTGTTTTTCAAGCCATATTCAAAAGAGTTTTTAGAATCTGTTAAAGATGATATTAAAGCTATCAAACTATATCCTGCTGGGATCACAACAAATAGCGAGGGTGGAGTAAGTAGTATAGATGTAAATGAGTTAGCCCCTACTTTAAATGCTATGGCCGATCTTGGTTTACCGTTGTGTGTGCATGGTGAAACAAATGGTTTTGTTATGGATAGAGAAAAAGAGTTTTTAAGTGTTTATGAAACATTGGCAAAAGCTTTTCCAAAACTAAAAATCATTATGGAACATATCACAACAAAAGATGCGACAAAGCTTTTAGATAGATATGATAATCTATATGCAACTATTACTGTTCAACATCTTTTAATAACTTTGGATGATGTAGCAGGTGGTATGTTAAAACCACATCTATTTTGTAAGCCTATTGCAAAAAGATACGAGGATAGAGAAGCATTGGTAACTCTAGCAACTTCGGCTCACCCTAAAGTGATGTTTGGTAGTGATTCTGCACCACATCCAAAAGATGCAAAAGAGAATTGTGGTTGTGCGGCTGGTGTATTTACATCTCCTATTGCTATTCAAGTTTTAGCTGAATTATTTGAAAAACATAATAAATTAGAAAATTTAGAGAAATTTATAAGTATCAATGCAACAAATATCTATAATTTAAAAAGAACAAACAAAACTATAAATCTAATCAAAAAAGATTTTGTAGTGCCTCAAGATTATAGATTTGAAAATGAGATAGTTGTGCCTATGTATTCAAACGAAACACTATCTTGGAGTATAGATAGTATCATCCAAGGATAATTTATGGCAAATTACGCAATGGCATTTGATTATAAACTTTGTATAAATTGTCATGCTTGTGAAGTAGCTTGTAAAGAGGAAAATGGAATAGATTTAGGAGCTAAAGAGCATCGCCTTTGGATAGTTGAAGATGAGATTGAGGGGGATTATTTTGATCTTGATTTTTCAAAATCACAATTTATACAAATGCAATGTCAAGAGTGTCAAGATCCATTATGTCTAAAAGCATGCCCAAACAATGCTATTTATATAGATAATAATGGCATAGTTCGTATCCATAAAAATCTATGTGATCTTAGTTTGTATTGTATGAAAGCTTGTCCTTATGAAGCAAGATATATAAATCATAAAGAGAAATTTACAGATAAGTGTATCTTTTGTGCTGATACTAGATTAGCTCGTGGAGAAACAACTACTGCTTGTCAAATAACCTGCCCTAGTAAACTTAGATATTTTGGTGATCTTGATGATGAGAACAGTCAAATAAGTCAGATTTTAAAACAAAGAAAACATTTTACTTTAAAACCTGAGTTTGAAACAAAACCTAAACTTTTTTATTTGGAATAGTGATGCGACCAATAGAGATATCAAGAAGAAAATTTTTACAAAACAGTGCTTATCTTACGATTTTTGCATCATCTGCTTTAGCTAATACTACACAAATACCAGCAACTACTACAAAAACATCAAACAAAAAGGATACACAAAATATTTCATACCTTTGCAATATGTGTAGAAACAAATGTGCAGGATTTGCAAGAGTTGAAGATGGGGTAGTAACAAAGCTAAATCCAAATAAGTATTTTCCAAAAAGCAGAAATATGTTATGCCTAAAAGGCAATGCAGGAATAGATGCACTATACGATAAAGATAGATTGAAGTATCCACTTATTCGCATAGGTAACCGAGGAGATGGGAAATACAAAAGAGTAACTTGGGATGAAGCTTTTGAATATATAAAAAATAAACTTGTTAAAATCTTAGATGAGCAAAAAGACAATCGCTCAACAATAGCATATTGTAATGGTGAGGGATTTAATAAAGATGAATATATCAAGTTCTTTGGCGGTAAATTGGGAAGTAGTAATTTTTTTGATGAGGGAAGTATTTGTCTAAATACAAAGCTTGGTGCCACACTACTAACCATTTCAGATGTAGGAGAGATGGATACAAATGGAAGTGATTATCTAATAATAAGTGGTGCAAATCGATATGAAAGTTTAATCACACCAGATAGTATAGATATGCTTCATAATAAAGATCAAAAACTAATAGTGCTTGATCCACGAGTTACAATCACAGCAATCAAAGCAGACAAATATTTACCTATTAATGTAGGAACTGATCTTGCTTTTTGTCTTAGTATGATATATATTGCTATTAAAGAAAATCTATACAATAAACAATATGTAAAAAAATATTTTCAAGATTTTGATAAACTAAAAAAACATATTTTAGAGCAAAATTACACATCTACTTGGGCTGAATCAAAGACAAATATACCAGCTAATCAGATTGAACAAATCACAAGAGAGTTTTTTGGTGCTAAAAATCCACTTTATTATCTAGGAAGAAGAAGTGTATGGAGCAAAAATGATTTTCAACTAAGAAGAGCTATGGTGCTTATAAATGCACTTGCAGGAAGTATAAACAAAAAAGGTGGAATAATTTTTGGAAAACCAATCAAAATAGAATATGAACAAATCAATGAGCCGTTTTACAACAATACAAAAGATAGATTTGATCTTGATGGGATAGTTTATGGATCAAACAAAGGTGGAAGTTGGTTGAATTTCAGAGAAAAAATTATAAACAAAACTGCTCCATATCCAATAAAAGCTATGTTTATTAGAAAACATAATATTATGCAAAATATGCCAAATATTGCCAAAACAAAAAAGATGCTTCATATGATGGACTTAATTGTAGTGCTTGATACTATGCCTTGCGATACAACACTTATGGCAGATGTGATTTTGCCAGAATGCACTTATCTTGAAAGGGAAGATATGGTTGTAAGTTTTAACAAACTTGAGCCATCACTTGCACTAAGAAATCAAGTGATAAAGCCTCTGTATGAAAGTAGAAGTTTGCAAGATATTTTAAAAGGATTGGGCGATAAATTATCACTTGATCTTTTTAATATAAGTAGAAAATATGATGATGAACTACAAGAAAATATTAAAGAAAATGGAATTATAAAAGCTTTTGAAGATGGTGGATATAATCTTAGCGAACTATATAAATACAATACAACTATAAGAAATAAACTTCTTATTACAAAACAATTTGGCGAAGATGTATATAAAACTCTTAAAGAAAAAGGGGTATGGTATCCATATATGAAAGAGCAAAAAGAGTTATACAATAACTATTATCAATACTATCCAGAAAATAAAAGATATTACACTGTAGATAAAAAATATAAAGTAAAATGTTATTTAAAAAAATTAGCCAATTATGGATTTGATCCTATGCCAACTTGGAGAGATGAGTATGATTTCAAAGTAAAAGATGGGTATTTTAGACTCATTACTGGAAGATATATCACATCTACTCAAACAGCATCAACTAATAATGTTATACTACGAAGTATCCAAGAGCAAAATCACCTTTGGATAAATAATCAAGTTGCTAAAAAATTAGATATAAAATTAGGTGATATAGTAAAGGTATCAAGTAGTATATCATCTATAAAAATCAAAGCATACCCTACAAATAAAATTGCTCCAAATGTTGTCTGGTTTGCTCATGGATTTGGAAGTAATAGTGAATTGTTAGAAAATAGCTTTGGTAAAGGTGCAAGTGATAATCAAATCATAGAAGATAGTTTTGAAAAAATCTATGGATGTGCTACTATGCACCATACAGATGTGAAGATTAGTAAGATACAATCTAGTAATAAAGGTTGATTTATGAGTATCTATGAACCACCTTATAGTATAACTTCTAAAATATTGAAGCTTACTAGTGATATATCTGAACTGATTTCTGATATCAAACATATAGATACAAATCACTCTTTGATAACACTTAGAAAAAAAAATAGGGTCAAATCTATCACTTCAACTTTACAGATAGAGGGAAATAACTTTGATGAAGAAAAGGTAACAAGCATCATAAATGGTAAAACAGTCTTAGGTACTATGAAAGAGATAGAAGAGGTAAAAGGTGCCATCAAAGCCTATGAGTATTTGAATGAGTATGATTACAAAAGCGAAAAAGATTTACTAAAAGCTCATAAATTGCTTATGCAAAACCTTTTAAATAGTGCAGGAGTTTATAGAAGTTCAAATGTTGCAGTTGGTAGCAAAGATGGTGTAACACATGTTGCCCCACCACCAAATATGGTACATTCTTTGATGAGAGATTTATTTAGATGGCTAAATAGTACAGATGAACATTTGTTGATTGTTAGTTCAGTATTTCACTATGAGTTTGAGTTTATTCACCCATTTGATGATGGCAATGGAAGGATTGGGAGACTTTGGCAAAGCGTCATACTAAAATCGTATAAAAATATTTTTGCGTATATACCTATTGAAAATATCATAAAAGATAACCAAAAACATTATTATCAAGCATTGGAAATTTCAGGAAGTTTAGGTGAGAGTACACCTTTTGTAGAGTTTATGTTAGAGGTTATAAGAAAATCACTCAAAGAGTATATAAAACAAAGCAAAAAAAGTGTCCCCAAAAGTGTCCCTAGAAATGTCCCTTTATCAAGAGAAGAGGAGATTGTGAAACTTATAAGCAAAGATTGTAATATTACAATATCTAAAATAGCAGAAATTTTAGGTGTTTCAGATAAAACAATCAAACGAGATATCACAAAACTAAAAGATAAAAAATATAGTCGTTAGAGTAGGTAGCACAAAAAAAGGTTTTTGGCAATTAAAAGGAAAATAATATGGCAAGATATGCAATGGCTTTTGATTATAAACTATGTATAAACTGTAAAGCGTGTGAAGTGGCTTGTAAAGAGGAAAATGGCATATTGTTAGGGGCTGACAAGCATAGACTGTGGATAGAACAAGATGGCGAAGTCCAAGGGGATTTTTGGAATCTTGATAGGCTAAAGGCTACTTTTATGCAGATGCAGTGTCAACAGTGTGAAGATGCCCCTTGCCTCAAAGCTTGTCCAAATGATGCAATCTATATGGATGATAATGGCATAATAAGATTATATGAAGATAAGTGTGATTTATCTGTTGAGTGTATCTAAGCTTGTCCTTATGATGCTAGATATGTAGATACTACCAAAAAGATAACAGACAAGTGCATATTTTGTGCAGATACGAGATTGGCTCGTGGTGAGACTACAACTGCTTGTCAGATAACCTGTCCGGCAAAACTTAGATATTTTGGGGATTTGGATGATGAACATAGTGAGATATCTCAAATCCTCAAAACACGAGAATACTTCACTCTCAAACCCCA
>CAJXII010000081.1 GCA_913054415.1 uncultured Arcobacter sp. | reverse complement strand
AATGAAAGTTGTTCAAAAATAGATTCTAAAAATGATTCATTAGAGTAAGATTCATTGACGTATTCAAAAAATTCACGATCTACTAGTAAATCAAATTCAAGTTCTTTAGGTGGAGGTTTAATTACACCTATGACAGATAATAGAATAGGTAGAGATGCTAAAAAATTAACTGGAAGGTTAAATCAAAATTTAGGGATTGGTTTTAATTCATCTACAACTAATAGTTTTTCAGGAACATCAAAATCTGCTGTTGATGAACAATTTTCTACTACAATATCTGTGATTATCGAACAAACTTATCAAAATGGGAATTATTTTATCAAAGGATCAAGAGAGATGTTAATAGATGGACAAAAACAATCTATGGAGATAAGTGGAGTAATTCGTCCTTATGATATAACACCAGATAATACTGTATATTCACATCAAGTAGCAAATTTAAAGATAAAATATTTTAAAAATGGGGAAGAAGTTGATAGTTTACATAAATCTTGGGGAACAAAATTGATTGAAACTATCTGGCCATTTTAATCTAAATTTAAGAAAAGTTATAATAAAATAAAAAGTAGGAATATGAAACAAGATATATTATTAAGGATACAAAAGAATTTTCCATTGGTAAAAAAGCCATTTGAAGCTATAGCAAAAGAGTTAAATATAACTGAAGATGAGGTTATAAAAATCGTTCAAGAGGAAAAAGACAATAAAATTATCAGGCAGACATCTGCAATATTTGATACAAAAAGTTTGGGATATAAATCATCTCTTGTAGCATTTGAGATAGATGAGGATAAAATTGATGAAGCAATTAAGATAATAAATTCACATCCAGGAGTATCACACAATTATGAAAGAAATCATAAATTTAATATATGGTTTACTTGTGCAGTATCTCCAAATAGTAAACTTGGATTAGAAAAAACCATCGAAATTTTAGCTAATCTTACTAAAGCAAATGATTTTATTATGTTGCCAACTTTAAAGCTATTTAAAATATCTGTAAAATTGGATACAACAGGTAAAGAGGATAAAAAAGAGAAAGTTAAACATAAAAGAAAAAAAGAGATTACACTTACATCTTTACATTATGATGTGATTAAGTTACTTCAAAACGATATTGAAATTGTATCTAAACCATTTCAAAATATTATAGATACTTTAGATATAGATTATGAGCTATTTTTTGATATTGTTCAACAACTAAGTGATAGTGGTATTATGAGAAGATTTGCTTCTATTTTAAATCACAGAAAAGCAGGATTTAATGCAAATGCTATGGTTGTATGGGATGTAGATGAACAAAAAGGGGAAGATATAGGTAAAATAGCAGCGGCTTTTAGTGCTGTAAGTCATTGTTATTTACGACCAAAATATCCAAATTGGCCTTATAATCTTTTTACTATGATTCATGGAAAAACGACAGAAGATACCAACAATGTCATAGAAGATATCGCACAAGAGATAGAATATAAATCAAAAATGCCACTATATTCATCAAGAGAGTTTAAAAAAGTAAGATTAAAATATTTTACAGATGATGAAGATAATTGGGAGAGTCATATATTAAAAAAGCTCTGTGCTTAAATATCTCTCACCTGTATCACATAAAATAGTGATAATATTTTTATCTCTATTTTGTTCTAAACTTGCTAATTGTATAGCAGAATATATATTTGCTCCAGATGATATACCTACTAATAATCCCTCTTTTTTAGCTATATCTTGAGCTGTTTGTATAGCTTGTTGATCTGATACTGTAATGATTTGATTATAAATATTTGTATCTAATATTTTTGGAATAAATCCAGCACCTATACCTTGAATATTGTGTATCCCAGCTTTTTTACCACTTAAAACTGCACTATTTTTTGGTTCTACTGCTACTATTTGTATATTGGGTATAGATTGTTTTAATACTTTTCCTATGCCACTTATTGTGCCACCTGTTCCAACAGATGAGATAAAAATATCAATCTTTTTGTCCATATCATCTAGTATCTCTATAGCTGTAGTAGTTGTATGGGCAAGTGGATTATTTATATTTTCAAATTGTTGTAAAACGATACTATTTTTATCTTGTTTTTGTAATTTATAAGCTTCATCAATAGAGCCTTGCATCCCTTTTGAAGTTGGAGTTAAAACTAGATTTGCTCCAAATATTTTCATAAGTTTTTGTCTCTCTATTGACATAGATTCAGGCATCACAATAGTTAGTTTTATACCCAAAGAGGCACAATATGAGGCTAAAGCTATTCCCGTATTTCCACTTGTGGGTTCAATAATATGTGAATTTTTATCTATAAGATTGTTTTTTATTGCTTGATTGATCATATTTAATCCAACTCTATCTTTTATACTACTTACAGGGTTCATAAATTCACATTTTGCATATATATTACCAGGTAGATTTTTATCTATATTGTTTAGTTTAATAATAGGAGTTTTACCTACTAAATTTGCTAAATTTTGTGCTACTTTCATATTTTGCCTTTGTATAAAACTGATCTTTTTATTATAGTATAAAGTATCTTAAATTGATTTATTAAATTTAAGAGTTTTTTAGATATAATGCCGAATTAGAATATTATTACTTCACTAAGAAATAATATAAAAAATAGTAATTTAAAATAAGGATGGATATTATGGGAGCAGATGCTGGAAATATAATGGGGTCATTGTTACCGTTAGTCGTTTTATTTGCGATCTTTTATTTTTTGATAATAAGACCACAACAAAAACAACAAGAGGAACATAAAACAATGTTAGAAAACCTAACAAAGGGTGACAAAGTAGTTACAAATGGTGGTATAATCGTAGAGATTACAAAAGTTGAGGAAACATTTTTTACAGTTAAAAACATAGATGGAACAACTATGCGAGTTTCTAAATCATTTATCAATAGCAAATGGGAAGATTAAAAAATAGATGTTAAATTATAGATTAGTTATATTTATACTTGCAACACTATTTGGTATTATTTTTTCTATACCATCATTTACCCAAAGTGATAGTGGTAAAAAGATATCTTTAGGATTGGATTTGCAAGGTGGGTTACATATGCTTTTAGGTGTAGAGGTTGATAAAGCAGTAAGTAACAAAATCAAAACCATCGCTTCTACAGTTAAATATTTTACTGATAATGAGCAGATACTTATAGAAGATCTAACTATTGAAGAAACTCAACTAAGTTTTGTTCTTTTAGATGGTGATGAAAAACCAAAATTAGATAAGATGTTAGCTGATATTAAGGGTCTGAATATTACAGATAGTGATAATCTGGTATATACTATTAAACTTTTACCTCAAGAGGCAAAGCGAACAAAAGAGTTAGCAGTGTCTCAAGCTGTTGAGACTATAAGAAATAGACTTGATCAATTTGGATTAGCGGAACCATCAGTTGCTAGACAAGGTAAAACTGATATTGTTGTAGAGTTACCAGGTATCAAATCTCAAAAAGATGAACAAGCAGCAAGGGAACTAATAGCAAAACCTGCCAATCTTGAGCTAATGGCAGTAGATGAGATAAGAGCAGATCAAGTTTATACACTATCAAAAGATAAAGCACAAACTTATGGAGATCTTATTTTGCCAGATTCAAATGATCCAAATAAAAAATATTTGGTTAAGCAGATACCTATTTTAACAGGTAGCGAACTAGTTGATGCCAGAGTAGCATTTGATAGACAAACCAATAAACCAAATATTAATTTTACACTAAGTAGTTTTGGAGCAAAAGTTTTTGGTGACTTTACTGCTAAAAATGTAGGTAAAAGACTTGCTGTTGTTTTAGATGGTAAAGTTTTTTCTGATCCTGTAATTAGGGAGAGAATAGGTGGTGGAAGCGGACAAATTAGTGGAAATTTTACAGTTTCTGAAGCTGGAAATGTAGCTATTGCTCTAAGAAGTGGAGCTTTACCAGCGCCTGTTGTGATGCTCGAAAAAAGAAGTGTAGGGCCAAGTTTGGGAGCTGATAGTATCAAAGCTAGTATGTTTGCACTTATTAGCGGATTTGTTTTAGTAGTTGTTTTTATGCTTGTTTATTATAGATTAGCTGGAGTTGTAGCAAATATTGCACTTATTACTAATATATTTATTATTGTAGCAGTAATGGCTATGTTTGGAGCAACTTTAACTCTTCCTGGTATGGCGGGGATTGTCCTTACGATTGGTATGGCAGTTGATTCAAATGTAATTATCAATGAAAGAATAAGAGAACTTTTAAGAGAAGGTAGAAGTATAGCAAAATCTGTAGAGGATGGATATAAAAATGCTATGAGTGCTATTATTGATGCAAATATCACTACAATCTTAGCAGCTGTAATTTTATATGCTTATGGAACAGGACCTATTAAAGGGTTTGCTATTACTATGAGTATTGGTATTTTAGCATCTATGTTAACTGCTATTTTAGGAACACATGGTATTTATGAAGCTCTTATGCCAAAAATGATGAAAGATAAAAATACTAAAAAATGGTTTGGTATAGATGGAGGTAAAAAATAATGGAATTTTTTAAATCAGATAAAATTTATAATTTTATGGGTAAAAGATTGCTATTTTTATCTATATCTGCATTTTTAGTAGTAGGATCATTCGTTTTACTTTTTACTAAAGGGTTAAATTTTGGTATCGATTTTACAGGTGGGACAATAGTTCAAGTAAAATATACAAAAACTGCACCATTAACAGATATAAGAGAAGCTTTAGCTAAAAATCAAGCTTTTTCAAAAGCAACTATTACGAATTTTGGGACAAAAGAAGAGATTATTATTAAGATACCTACAAGCACCACATCTATATCAAATGATATAGGTGATGAAGTTAGAGTTGCATTAAAAGGCACAGGTGATTATAAAGTTAGACGAGTAGATATGGTTGGTCCAAAAGTTGGTAATGAGTTACAAGAAAAAGGTGTGATGGCACTTAGTTTGACTTTTTTAGTGATTTTAATATATGTATCGTTTAGATTTGAGTGGAGATTTGCTGTTGCTTCTATTTTAGCATTGGTTCATGATATAAGTATTGCTATGGGAGCTATTAGTTTATTTTCAGTTGATGTAAATCTGGATATTTTAGCTGCGATTTTGACAATACTTGGATACTCTTTAAACGATACTATTATTGTATTTGATAGGATTAGAGAAGGGATAACTACATCAAAAGAGAGTGAAATAAATGCTTTAGTAAATGAATCTGTATCTAAAACATTAAGTAGAACTACACTTACTTCATTGACTACATTTTTTGTTGTTTTAACTTTATATCTATTTGGTGGAGAGATTATCAATGGATTTAGTTTTACACTTCTAGTTGGTGTTGTAGTAGGGACATATTCTTCTATATTTATAGCTGCTTCATTTTTAGTTCAACTAAAATTTTCTATATCAAACTATAGAAAAATTGAGTCTGAAAAATTAAAAAGAAAACAAGAAAAAGATAGATTAAGAGCTCAATTTGAGCAAGGTATGGTATAGATTAATTTATTTATATGAAGTTATCAGATTTTATTAGTCAGCTTAATAATTATGGCTCTTTAAAAGAGCCATTTTTTTTTGTGATAAATTATGATATGACGCAGTATCATATACAAACATTAAAAGATTTAGATAAAGATATATATTATCAAATAGATAAAAAAACAACGCAATCAAAAAAAATAGATATCACCAAAGAGCATATATCTTTTGATAAATATTTAAACAAATTCAATCATCTACAAACTAATATAAAAGATGGAAATACATATCTAGCAAATCTAACATCTACAACTAAAATCAAAACGACTAGTTCATTAAAAGAGATTTACAATAGTGCAAATGCCAAATTCAAACTATATTTTAAAGATCAATTTGTATCTTTTTCGCCTGAAAGATTTATAGAGTGCAAAAATAATAAAATCTACACTTATCCTATGAAAGGCACAATTGATGCAAGTATAAAAGATGCTAAAAAGAAAATATTAAATAATAAAAAAGAGTTAGCAGAACATACTATGGTGGTTGATCTTCTAAGAAATGATCTATCTATGGTATCTAAAAATGTTAGAGTTGAAGATTTTAGATATATACAAAAGATAGAAGCAGGAGATAAACAACTATATCAAGTTAGTTCCAAAATATCTGGAAATTTGCCAACTAATTGGCATAAACAAATTGGAGATATTATAGTCGAACTTTTACCAGCAGGAAGTATTACAGGAACTCCAAAGATCAATACAATTAAAATATTAGATGAAATAGAAAACTATCAAAGAGGATATTTTACAGGAGTTTTTGGAGTATTTGATGGTAAGAATTTAGATAGTGGTGTTTTGATTAGATTTATAGAGAATCAAAATGGCAATCTAATATATAAAAGTGGAGGTGGCATTACATCTGATAGTATCGCTACACAAGAGTATCAAGAGATGTGTGATAAGGTATATATACCATGATAGATGAGATATATTTTGAAACTATAAAATGTGATGATGGCAATATTTATAATCTATCATATCATCAAAAACGAATAGCAAGAACAGTTGGATTAAATATCAATCTATCTGAGTTTGTTTATGCTATAAATTATGATCTTTTAAAGTGTAAAGTTTTATATAATCACGAGGGAATTATAGATATTCACTATAGCAAATATATACCAAAGCATATAGATAGTTTTAGGATAATTGAGGATAATAATATCACTTATAAATACAAATCAACCAATCGTAAAATGATAGATAACTTATACAAACAAAAAGATGGTTCTAGTGAGATTATTATAGTCCAAAATGGTTTGATTACAGATACATCAATAGCAAATATTGCTATTTTGAAAGATAATATTTGGCAAACACCAAAACAACCACTACTTCATGGCACCACCAAAGATAGATTATTGGATGAAAAATTGATAATTGCCAATGATTTAACGATTGATGATCTTAAAAGTGCAAAAAAAATAGCTATTATGAATGCTATGGTTGGGTTTAAGGTTATTGAAAATTTTAGTCTAAAATAACTCTATATCCTACACCAGATATATTGATAATAGACTCTTTGCCTATTTTTTTTCTAAGTTTATTTACCAAACTTTTAATAGCACTTTCACTACCTTCATCATAATCCCATACTTCATTGAGAAGTTCATCAATCTCTACTGTTCTGTGCCTATTTCTTAATAATACTTTTAAAAAACTATTCTCTTTAGTAGTTAAATTGTATGAGTTATTTTGGTATTGAATAGATTGTGTATTTGGATTATAAAATGAACCACTAATAAACTTAATAACATATTCCCCATTTTCAACTATAAGTTTTGCAGCTTCTTTTAAAGCTAAAGTGAGTTTTTTAATATCCAAAGGTTTGGTAATATAATCAACAAGATGTAGTTTTATAGCTTCCATTAAATATTGTCAAGCGAACTGCTAAAATGGGCAGGTAAAGTTTGATTTTGGAATTCAATTTA
>CAJXII010000080.1 GCA_913054415.1 uncultured Arcobacter sp. | reverse complement strand
TTAACCTTGAGGCACACAAAATAGATTTTTTATACACTATAAAGCCCTTGGTTAAGGGATTTATAAATTTAGTTTTTCTTAACGCACAAAACAGGAAAAGCCAGATAATACTAGTGATGAATTATTAGATATGCTAGTAAGAGAATTACTAAAAGATTTGCAAGATGAAGAAAATTTAGATGAGGAAGATGGAATTTAAGATTATATATAGTCTACATAATTTTGTATATTATTTGATTTTTAACACATATAAAAAATTTGGAATATTATTTAGAAAATTTATAAGGATTTAGAAATTTTTCTAAACCCTTATTAGTTTTTATTTTTTAGAAAAAGAAACAGTTTTACCCATTTCTTTTTTTCATGATTTCATCAGCAACATTTTTAGGAACTTCCATATATTGATCAAAAATCATAGAGTAAGTAGCTCTACCTTGAGACATACTTCTAAGGTCAGTTGAATAACCAAACATCTCAGCCAATGGAACTAAAGCAACTACAAGTTTTACTCCAGCTCTATCATCCATAGATTGAACTTGACCTCTTCTTTTATTGATATCACCAATAACATCACCCATATAATCTTCAGGAGTTTCAATCTCAACTCTCATCATAGGTTCAAGGATACATGCATTAGCAGCAGCTTGACGACATCCAGCTTTAAATCCCATACTAGCAGCAAGTTTAAATGCCATCTCAGATGAATCGACATCATGGTAAGAACCATCATAAACAGTTACTCTAATATCAACCATAGGATAACCAGCTAAAATACCAGCTTGCATAGTTTCTCTACACCCTTTTTCAACAGCAGGAATATACTCTTTTGGAATAGCTCCCCCTTTGATTTCAGATATAAATTCAAAACCTTCTTCATTTGTTTCTTCAGGAGACATTGGATCAATTTTTAGATATACATGACCGTATTGACCTTTACCACCTGATTGTTTTGCATATTTATATTCTTGTTGAACACCATTTTTAATTGTTTCTCTATAAGCAACTTGTGGAGCTCCAACTTCAGCTTCTACAGAAAATTCTCTTTTCATTCTATCTACAAGAATTTCAAGGTGAAGTTCACCCATACCTGAGATGATAGTTTGACCAGATTCTTCATCTGTTTCAACTCTAAAAGATGGATCTTCTTGTGCTAGTTTTCCAAGAGCAATACCCATTTTTTCTTGGTCAGCTTTTGTTTTAGGCTCAACTGCAACAGAGATAACTGGTTCTGGGAAATCCATTCTTTCTAAAATAACTGGATCTTTTTCACTTGCTAGTGTATCACCTGTGATTGTATTTTTAAGACCAACAACTGCACCAATTTCACCAGCATAAAGTTGTGAAACCTCTTCTCTGTTGTTTGAGTGCATTTTAAGAAGTCTTCCGATTCTTTCTTTTTTCATTTTTGTAGAGTTCATCACATAAGTTCCAGATTCTAAGATACCTCTATAGATTCTAACAAATGTAAGTTGTCCAACAAATGGATCAGTCATAATTTTAAATGCAAGTCCTGCTACTTCACCATCATCTGTTGAAGGAACAATCACATCTTCACCATCTTGTGTTTCACCTTTGATATCTTCAACTTCAAGTGGAGATGGCATATATTGTGCAACTGCATCAAGAAGTGTTTGAACACCTTTATTTTTAAATGCTGTTCCACAAGTCATAGGAGTAATCTCCATAGATAAACAACCTTTTTTAAGACCAGATACTATCTCATCTTCTGTTAGTTCTTCACCTTCAAGGTATTTTTCCATCAACTCATCATCTGCAGTTGCAGCAGCATCTATCATTTTTTCTCTATATTCTTCAGCTAAATCTTGTAGATTTTCTGGAATATCTTCTATATGGTAGTTTGATCCCATTGCAGCATCATCATCCCAAACGATAGCTTTCATTTTTACTAAATCAACTACTCCTTTGAAATTTTCTTCAGCACCAATAGGTATCTGAATAGGCACAGGATTTGCTTTTAGTCTTGAAGCAACTTGCTCCTCAACCATAAAGAAATCAGCACCAGTTCTATCCATTTTATTTACAAAAATCATTCTTGGAACTCTATATTTGTTTGCTTGTCTCCAAACAGTTTCAGATTGTGGTTGAACTCCACCAACTGAACAAAATACAGCTACAGCACCATCAAGAACTCTCATAGATCTTTCAACTTCAATAGTAAAGTCAACATGGCCCGGAGTGTCTATTATGTTGATTTGTAGTTTTTCATTTGTTTTAGGATGTGGCCAAAAACAAGTTGTCGCAGCACTTGTAATTGTAATCCCTCTTTCTTGTTCTTGTTCCATCCAATCCATTGTAGCAGCTCCATCATGAACCTCTCCAATTTTATGTGAAACACCTGTGTAGAATAAAATTCTTTCAGTTGTAGTAGTCTTACCAGCATCAATATGTGCAGCAATACCGATATTTCTAACTCTTTTAAGTGGTGTTTGTCTTGCCATCTTATAATCCTACCATCTATAGTGAGCAAATGCTTTATTTGCTTCAGCCATTTTATGAACATCTTCTTTTTTCTTAAATGATGCACCTCTTTCGTTTGCAGCTTCAAAAAGTTCATTTGCAAGTCTATCTACCATAGTTCTTTCATTTCTTTTTCTAGCAGCTTCGATTAGCCATCTAAGAGCAAGTGTTTGTCTTCTTACTGGTCTTACTTCCATAGGCACTTGGTATGTAGCACCACCAACTCTTCTGCTTTTTACTTCTACTAATGGTTTTACATTTTCAATAGCTCTTTCAAAGATATCTATACCTTTTTCTTCACCTCTATTGTCAAGGTTTACCACTGCACCATACATAATTTTTTGTGCAATAGATTTTTTACCATCTAGCATAATTGCATTTATAAATTTTGTGATCACTTTACTATTGTAAATAGGATCAGCCATTACTTCTCTTACGGGAGCTTTTCTTCTTCTCATTATCTAATCCTTTTACTTATTTTTTAGGCTTTTTAGTTCCATATTTAGATCTTGCAACAGTTCTGTTTGCAACACCAGCTGTATCTAATGCACCTCTAACGATATGGTATTTAACCCCAGGTAAATCCTTGATTCTACCACCTCGAACAAGCACGATACTATGTTCTTGAAGGTTATGTCCTTCTCCACCGATATACGAAATAACTTCAAAACCTGTAGTAAGTCTTACTTTTGCAACTTTTCTTAAAGCTGAGTTTGGTTTTTTAGGTGTTGTTGTATATACTCTTGTACATACTCCTCTTCTTTGTGGACAACTGTCCAATGCAGGCGATTTAGATTTTTTGATAATTCTTTTTCGCTCTTTTCTAATCAATTGATTGATTGTAGGCATCTCTTTCCTTTAAAATTTGGTTTGTAACGATTATTTGTGCAGTAAACACAACCGCATCGCTCAGGCTTCTCTTACGAAATAGCATATACTATTTCAATACTACCTAATCTCAGAAAGAATAATTTATCTGAAAAAAGTTATGGATTATATATAAATTTTGCTTAGAAAATTATTAACTAAGATATATTTTGTTATGATTAGTTTAAAATTAATCTGATGGAAGTGATATATGGATAAATATTTTGATAGACAGATACAATTATGGGGTGAACAAACCCAAAACAATTTACAAAATAAACATATTTTGATTGTTGGATCTGGTGGATTGGGATCAAGTTTGGCAATAGCTTTAGGTTCTAGTGGTATTGGTAAGATTACATTAATAGATTTTGATACAGTAGCTATACATAATATCCATAGACAAATCGCATTTACTATGTCAGATATTGATAAAAATAAAGCTGATGTTTTAAAAGATGTGTTAGAGAGTCGTTGCCCTTATGTTCAAGTTACATCATATAATATATCATTTGAAGAATATACAAAACTTAACAGCACACCAAAAATAGATTTGATTTTAGATGCTACAGATAATCTAATAGTAAGAGATGAGATAGATAAATATGCTAAAAAACAAAATACACCTTGGATATATGGTAGTGTGGAGCAATTTCATGGGCAAGTTTGTTTTTTTGATAAAGTTAAATTTAGTTCGATTATGAATATTCAACAAAGAGTGCCAGAGGGTATTACTACTGCTATTGTTATGCAAATAGCTTCATTTCAAGCAAATCTTGCTATTAGATATTTAACAGATTTGAGTGTTAAAAAAGATCTACTTTATTATATGTTTTTTAGTGAAGATGGGCAGATGATGCTCAATCAGTTTAAGTTACCATCTTAAAAAATGGTAACAACTTTAGGCTTCTAAAATTTTAAAAGCCTCTTCTAAATCTAAAGTGCCTTCATAAAAAGCTTTTCCAACTATTACACCTGCTATGTTTCCATTGGCTTTACAGTTTTTAATATCTTGAATATCTTTTACCCCACCAGATGCTATTGTATCAACTTTACTTGCAAGTGCTATATCTTGAGTAAATTCTACATTTACACCACAAAGCATACCATCTTTGCTAATATCTGTGCATATAATAGCTTCAACACCAGCACTAGCAAACTCTTTTGCTAAATCAACTGCTTTCATAGAAGATACCTCTGCCCATCCTTCAACTGCTACCATACCATCTTTGGCATCAATTCCTACTGCTATTGGATATTTACTTGCCATATCTTTTACAAATTGTGGATCTTTAACAGCAATACTTCCTAAGATAAGTCTATCAACACCTAGTTCTAAATACATCTTAATAGTATCTTCATCTCTGATACCACCACCTAGTTCCATTTTTAGATTACAGTTTTGACGAATTTTTTTAATCTGTTCTAAATTTGCTGGTTCTCCAGCAAAAGCACCATTTAGATCAACTATATGGATCCATTTACTTCCTAACTCTTCAAATCGTTTTGCTACTTGCCATGGCTCATCGCTATATATTTTTGCACTATCCATTAGACCTTTGCTTAATCGGACTGCTTTTCCATCTTTTAAATCTATCGCTGGTAATATTTCCATTGGTTTTATTTCCTTTTTTAATTATTTTCTAAGATTTTTTTCATTTTCTCTTGATTGTTCTATCTCTAGTATCATCTCAATTACTTTTTTATAACTATTAATAAAATAATTTTTAAATAAAGTATAATCTCCTGTTTCATAATAATTCACTATCGATTTTAAATACTCTTTTATACTTTGTTCATCTGGGATATAGATCATTTTAGAGTGATCTTTTAAAACAATATTTAACATCATCCTAGCAGTTCTTTTATTACAATCTGTAAAATATTGAAGATACGCTAGATTATTGTGCAAATATATCGCTTTGTCAAATGGATTTTTTATCGTATTGCTTATTTTAAAGAGATAATTTAACTCATCATCAAGTTTTTCTTTGGTTGCTAGTGGGATATAATTAGATCCAGTAATTACAACTTCACTATCTCGTGGCAATGCCCTTTTATTTTCAGGTATCATCTCAGATGATAAAATAAAATGTAGATCTTTTAAAGTTTGCTTATCTGGTTTTAAATCTTGTGTCATAAATATATCATAAGCATCTCGTAAATTTAAGATCATTTTAGCATCACTATATTTTTTACCACCTGCAGTTCTTCCATATTCTATCAATGCTTGAGTATCTAGTTTATCGTAAGTATTACCTTCAATAAGTGCTGATGTATATATAAAATCTAAACCAAACTTGTCTATATAGCTTTTATTATTCAAAAATTTTTCTAGTGAAACTTTTTGATTTAACTCTTCTAAAAGTTTTATCTCATTTGAAGTAAATATATCTGTATTGTCTAAATAATCAGGATTATAAGTTATCATTTTTACCCCTATAATTTCAATTCTAAGTTACCATCGATAGTTGGCTCTTGTATTTTCATATCACCCATTTTATATGATTCATCTTTTACATTTGTATAAACTTCTCTATAAATATCATTTATATTTGTTTTACCTTTAAGTAATGATTTCATAACAAAATAACTAAAAAGTCTATGTCCTTTAGCTTCATACATATTTGAATATTGTTTATTTTTTCCAGCTGTTAATACTACCATCTTGGATTTATCAAAAGTTACTTTTTTAGGTACAAGTCTTGAAGCTGCTACGCCTTTTATAATACTTTTACCATCTGTTGCACCACTAAAACAACTATCTACAAATGCGATTACTTTAGTAGCTTTACTATTGGAAAGTAATTTATAAATATTTGATAATTTAAAAAACTTATCTTTACCTATCATTTCAGGTATTTTATCTTTTGGTAAAATATAAGGCTCATTGTCAGGTAATATTGGTATTCCATGCCCGCTATAATAAAAATATATAGTATCACCTTTTTTGACATTTTTAAGCATAAGTGATAGATTATCCTTTATTGCTCCACTTGTAGATTTAGCACCTATTAGATTATATGTATTTCGTTTTGATATTCCTAAGGTTTTTTGAGCAACTTGTAAAAAATCTTTTGCACTATTATTTGAATATTTGACTTTATCGGTATAAATATAATTTTCGGTTGCAATTATAAAAAGCCAATTTTTAGAGTTAACTTTAACTAACTTTAAGTGATTTAATTTATCTTTAATATCATCATTGATTAATGTATTACTACTTGTTAATTTTATATTTAATTTATTAATATTGGATTTGGATACAGTATATTGCCAAAGCTTTTCTTTATCCCAAAATTTTTTTGCATCTTTACACCCATTTGTGTAAGCTTCTTTTGCCCAGTAAGCAGCTCTATTTTTATTATTTTTATCAAAATATGATAGTGCTAAATAATATTGAGTTTTATAACTAGATTTTTTCATTGCAGCTTTTTCCATCCAATAAAAATATTTACTTTCATTAGCAAGACCATAGTGACTATTATAATAAATTTCAGCAGTTTCTTCCATGCAAGCATAATTTCCTAAGTTAGCACCTTTTTCCCACCAAAATAAAGCTTCTTTTGGATTTTTTAAAGTAGTACCATAACCATAGAAATATATCTTTCCAAGCCAATAGAAAGACTCGATATAATTTTGTTTTGCAGATTTTAAATACCATTTTAATGCCTTATCGTGTGCTCCAAATATACTAAATTGTGTTGCTATATCATATTGAATTTTAGCATCTGATATATTATTATATTTAGTAAGCCAATATTCTGCTTTATCTAAATCTTTTTTTATACCATTTCCTATTATATACCTAGTGGCAATAGCAGAAATAGCATCTTTGTCACCTTTTTTAGCAAGTATACTTAAATAAAAAAATGATTTTTTATAATTTACTTTAGTTTTACATTTTCCCCAATCATATATTTTAACTAATTCCTCGGTAGCTTCAGTATTACCATTATTTGACAACATTTTATATATCATTATAGCTTTTGTACTTTCATTATTCTCGCATAATTTTTGAGCTTTTTTTAAAGTATTAGAATATAAACTTATGTTTAGAAATATAAGTAAGATTAATATTATATTCCTCATTATTCAACTCCTTT
>CAJXII010000079.1 GCA_913054415.1 uncultured Arcobacter sp. | reverse complement strand
TAATTCAAAACAATATTATTCAACAAATAGATAATGATTATATATTAAGCTCTAAATATAAAATTGCATTTTTACAAATCAAAAACAATAAAGCATTTATTACTACCAAACAAGATCAAACAATCTATTTAGATAAACAAAATTTAAATGGTGCAAACCATAATGATTTAGTTTTATTACAGATGATTTTTCATCCACGAAAAAAAATCAAAGCTAAAGTGATTAAAATCTTGCAACACAATCAAGATAAAATTTTATGCTATATAACAAAAGATAAAGATGGTAAAGATATAATTTATAGTATCAAAGACAATATAAAATTAAAGCTTAATTTAGATATATCAAAACTAACTCATGAAGATATATTTTTAGTGCAAAACAATCAGATTTTAAAAATATTAGGTAATCTTAATGATTCCAAAATAGATGAGATTATCTCTTTGTATCTATATCATCAAGAGTATAGACTTGAGAATTATCATTGCAATATCACACAATCTATATCAAAAGATACTAATCGTGTAGATTTGACAAATTTACCTTTTTGCACTATAGATCCAGTAAGTGCAAAAGATCATGATGATGCAATATATTATGATGAAAAACAAAACACATTATATGTAGCTATTGCTGATGTAAGTAGTTTTATCAAAGATGGTTCAACACTAGATATAGAAGCTAAAAAACGAGCTTTTTCTATATATCTGCCACACAAGGTTTTACCTATGTTGCCTTTTGAACTTAGCAATGATCTATGCTCTTTAAAACCAAATGTAACAAGATTGGCATTTGTAATTCAGATGAAATTAGATATTAAAAATCATAGTGTCCAATCATATAAAATCTATGAAGCTACAATCAAATCACAAAACAAATATAGCTATGATCAAATAGATGAGATTTTAGAAGATAAAACAAAACAAACACAAGAGTTTCAATCTATTATTCAACTATATAATATTACTAAAAAATATAGAGCCAAAAGATTACAAAAAGGTTATGATTTTAGAGTGCAAGAGTTAAGGTTAGATTTAGATGATAATCTTCTTTTAAAAGATATAAAAGTAGAACAATCAACACCAGCACACCAACTTATAGAAGAGTGTATGCTTTTGGCAAATATTCAAGCAGCTAAACAACTTAAACTAAAAGGGATATATAGGATTCACGAAGAGCCAACTTTAGTAAAAATAGATAAATTATTGGAAGATTTAGAGCAATTAGGATTAAAAGCTAAAAGAAAAAACAATCTACACTCTACTATAGAATCTATTCAAGCAAAAGCTAAAAATCTATCAATAGAGGATGAAGTTGATAGATTGATCATCCAATCTATGCAACAAGCTAGATATAGCTCTAGTGTATCTGAACATTTTGGATTGGGATTTAATACATATTCACATTTTACATCACCAATTAGACGATATTCAGATTTGATTTTACATAGGATTCTTAAAACAAAAACTATCCCTAAAGATATTGAAGATATCACAGAATCTATAAGCACAAAAGAGAGATCAATAGCATCTTTGGTATGGGATTTAGAAGATAGGATATATGCTAGATGGGCTAAAAATAATATAGGTTTTAAAACTGTAGCTAAAATTATAGATACCAAAACTTTACTAGTAGAGTTTGTTGATCATATCAAAGGTGCAAAAGCTATTATAGAAAATTATCAAGGTGAAGCACTTTTTAGTCAAATAGATGTTAAAATTACAAAAGTTGATCTTATCTCTAAATTAATAAATGTCAAAATTATAAGGTAGCCTATGTATAAAAATGTTTTTGATAACCATCTGCAAAATAATAAAATATTCAACTCCTATATGTTTTGGGGACAAAGTGATTTTTTAGTAGAACACTATTCAAACTTAGTATCTACAAAATTAGCAAATCAAGAGGATATTACAAAAGTATATTTTGATGAATACAATTTTGAATATTGTTTAAATATCGTATCGCAAAGTTCTTTATTTTCACCTGTTAATATTTTACTTATTAAAACTTATAAAAAAATTGCCAAAAAAGAGTTGGATCAGCTAATAGAAGCAACTGTATCAAACCAAGATAGTCATATTATATTTTGTTGTTTAGGGGATACTGATTATAAAACTATGGCAAAAAGTTTTACTACTAAAAATAATAGTGCTGAAGTTAGATTTTTTAGCCCAAATTTTTCAGAAGCTATCAATATACTTTATAAATATGCTCAAAAAAAACAAGTAGTTTTTGAACAAGGTGCATTAGAACATCTTTATGAGATGCACGAAAAAGACTTAGCTTTATGTGTAAGTGATATTGATAAACTATCAATCTTAGATGAAACAATCTCAACCAAAACTATCACTTTACACTGCTTTGGTATGGGAAGTGTATCTTTGGATGATTTTTTTATTAATTTTTTTCAAGGTAAACATTTTAAAAAAGATCTTTATAAACTACTAGAAGAGGGTATCAATGAGATATATTTTATAAATCAAATGACAAGTTTTGTGCAACAACTTTTTACAATCAATAGCTATTTAAAACTATATGGCGAACTCAATATCAAAGAGATATGGGGATATGCTTTGCCTAAACCTATAGCACATAAAAGAGCAGATGTGGCAGTTTTGTATAATCAAGAGAGTTTAAATCATATCTTAGAACAACTTTTGGCACTAGAGTTAGAACTAAAAACTTTAAAATTTACAGATACAAATGGATATATCCAATCTGTTTTAAGAAATATATCAGCAAAACTTAGATAAAATCTGCCTCCAAAAGGTAATTTACCTTAACCTTGCTAATTACTTAATGGTAATTGGCTAATACCAAAAGGAGAAAACTAAATGGCTAGAATTAGACATTATGAAACTATGTTTATAGTTAAACCAACTCTTACAGAAGAGGAAACACAAGCTCAAATCGAACTTGTAAAATCGATTATTGAAAAAAATGGTGGTGAAATTAAAGCAACTGACGATATGGGAACAAGAAAGTTAGCTTATGAGATCCAAAAACATAAAAGAGGTTACTACTATGTGATCTACTTTACAGCTCCAACAGAAGCGATTGCTGAAATTGAGAGAAATTATAGAATCAATGAAAACATCCTAAGATTTATCTTTATTAAATCTGAAAGTAAAAAAGAGATAGCACACTGGACAAAACTATCTGAAGAAGCAGCAAAAAAATCAAAGTAGTTTATTATGTATAATAAAGTAATAATGGTTGGGAATCTTACTAGAGATATAGAGTTAAAATATATCCCAAGTGGTGCAGCTATCGCAAAAGGTGCAATAGCTACTAGTCATAAATATAAACTACAAACAGGGGAACAAAAAGAGGAAGTTTGTTTCTTAGATTTTAATGTTTTTGGAAAACAAGCAGAGGTTATAAATCAATATGTTAGAAAAGGTTCAAAAGTTCTTCTTGAAGGAAGATTAGTATTTGAACAGTGGACAGCACAAGATGGAACAAATAGAAGCAGACACTCACTAAGAGTAGAAACTTTTAAATTTCTTGATAGTAAAAATGATAACAATAATGCAGGGCAACAAGGTGGATATAATCAACCAGTTCAACAGCAACAATATCAAGCACCACAACAACAAAATAGTTATAATCAACCTCAAGGTGGTAATCAATACAATGCTCCTGTTCAAGAGCAAAAGATACCAGAGATAGATATAGATGATGAAATTCCATTTTAGGAATGATAAAATATAAAGGATAATTAAATGGCTGAAAGAAGAAAATTCGCAAAAAAATATTGTAAATATAGTGCAATGAAATTAGATACTATTGATTATAAAGATGTTGATCTTTTAAAGATATCAATGAGTGAAAGAGGTAAAATTATGCCAAGACGTCTTACAGGGACTTCTAAAAGAATGCAAGAAAAAGTAGAGATTGCTATCAAAAGAGCAAGACATATGGCACTTGTTCCATATATCGTAAATACTCATAATCTTACAGATTCTGCTTACGCAAAATAATAGATTAATTCTACACTACTTTAAAGGCTAGAGATTTTTCTCTAGCCTTTTTTATTACTCATCTTGAAAACTTACACCAATAAAGAATAATCATCTTTTGTATTGATATTTAAAAATTCATCATCATTATTGATATATAATTCATAATAATTAGAACTTTTAAGAAGATGATTTATCTTGTGATTATCATCCAATAAATATTGTTGAACTTTATCTAAAAGTGTTGTAGAATAAACTCCACAAAGATTATGTGTTTTGTAATTATCTTTTGCTATTGTGATATCATAATTTGAAGAGTTTTGAATAAGTTTTTTTATAGTATTAGTTGTCAAAAGTGGAATATCAACTGTTAAGATAAATACTTTTGGATTATTTATAGATTCTAAAATCGACTTTAATGCTACCATGGGAGAAGATATATCATCACTTTTATCATAGATAATATCACAGTCAAAATCAAATTTATTAGTTTTTGCTGAGATATAAACTTGTGAAAATATCTTTTTTAATCTTTTGTATTGATATTCTATTAGTGTTGTATCTTTAAAAGATAAAAAACACTTATCACTACCCATACGACTAGATTTTCCACCTGCTAAAATTACACATGGGATATCTAGTTTTATTAACTCTTGCAATTTTAGTATATTTTGTGATATAATATCAGTATCAGTTGGGCTTTTAGACAATGAATATGACATAAGCGATTTATCGTGACCTGTTGTGGTGGTTTGTCTTGAGAAGTTGATACCAGCCTCGAATATATTATCAACAAAAGTCCAAACGATGTTTGCTCCACTAATCAATTTATTTAATATACTATTTTCTCTTGTTTTAAAACTTGATATAACAATATTCAAATCAAATTTATTTATAGCAATAGAATTAAATATAATATTTTTTGTTCGCCCTTTAAAAGCTTTTATAAATATAAATTCATCTGTAATATTTTGTATTATAATAGTTGGGTATTTTAATGTTGGCTTTATCATAGAAAAATCATCTACTCTATTTTTTGCCAATAACTTTTCATATTGATTATTGCCAATTTTAACTTCACCTATTGGAGTTAAAAGAGTTTGATTTTCTCCAAACTCCTCTAACCAATTTTTAGTATTAAGCTCTTTTTGAATTACTTTTGAGATATTTTGCAAAAAAACTTTATGTAAAAGTTTTTTAAAGTAACTCCTTTTTATTATTAGTCATTACAAACTTGCAGGATCTGTGATATATCCGCTAATAGCTGATGCAGCTGCAACTGCTGAGTTTGAAAGATAGACTTTAGAGCTTCTACTTCCCATTCTACCTACAAAGTTTCTATTGGTTGTAGAGATACAAACCTCATCATCACCAAGTATCCCCATATATCCACCAAGACATGCACCACAAGTTGGATTACTCACAACTGCACCCGCATCTACAAGTATATCAATATATCCAAGTTTTGTAGCTTCTCTTAATATTTTTTGAGTTCCAGGAGTTACAATCATTCTAATATGAGATGCTATTTTTTTACCTTTTAAAATCTCACTTGCAATTTTAAGATCACTTAATCTTCCATTTGTGCAACTTCCAATAAATACTTGATCTACTTTGATATTGTCCTCTACTGCTTGTGTTATACTATGCCCATTTTCAGGTAAAAATGGATAAGCAATTACAGGCTCAAGTGATGCTACATCTATTTGCAACACTTGACAATATGAAGCATCTTCATCACTATAATGTATCTTTGGTTCTGCTCGAAGTCCTGCATTTGCCTCATCTCTTTGAGCTAAAAACTCTTTTGTAATATCATCAACTGCTACAATTCCACTTTTTGCTCCAGCTTCTATTGCCATATTACATAAACTAAACCTATCATCCATAGTAAGATATTGTATAGTGTCTCCTGTAAATTCAAGAGTTTTATACAATGCTCCATCAACTCCAATCATTCGTATAATCTCAAGAATTAAATCTTTTCCTGTTACAAACTCTTTTGGTTTTCCACTAAATACTACTTTTATAGATTCTGGCACTTTAAACCAGTTTCCACCAGTTATCATTGCAAATGCTAAATCAGTGCTTCCCATACCAGTAGAAAATGCACCAACTGCACCGTGTGTACAAGTGTGGCTATCTGCTCCAATTATCACATCACCTGGAAGAACTAAACCTTTTTCAGGTAAAAGTGCATGTTCTATCCCCATATCTTTTTCATCAAAAAAATGTTTAAGATTATGTTTTGCTGCAAAATCTCTACTAATTCTTGCTTGATTTGCACTAGCTATATCTTTTGCTGGGATAAAGTGATCTAGCACTATACTAAATCCATCTGGATTTGCTAATTTCGTTGCACCACTATCTTCAAATGCTTTAATTGAAATAGGAGTTGTAATATCATTTCCTATTACCATATCAATTGGACTTCGGACAATCTCACCTGCAAAAACCTCTTTGCCTACATGTTCACTAAATATTTTTTCTGTTATTGTTTGACCCATTTTATTTCTCTTTTATTTTCTATTTTTTGCGATTATATCTAAACTTTACTAATATTGAATTAAAAAAAGGCTAGAAAAACTTCTAGCCTTTTCATAGATGACATAATATTGGTTACTAACTATTCATCCAATAATCTATCTTGCATTTTTTCTATAGCTTTTTTCAATGGTGGTAATTCAAATCCTAAAAGTTTAGCTGTTTCTAAACCTTTTTCAATATTTTTATCTGATAATGGATCTGTAGGATCACATATTATTTTTGCTACATGTAAAATTGAAGACTCTTGTTTATATCTTTCTGGACATTTTTCTAAAATATCTACATACTCTATGATATGAACCATATCATCATCCAATCCCCAATGTCTGAAGATTGAAGCTGTAATCTGAGATGTAGTAATCTCGAAAAATTCTTGCTCAGTTTCTACTATACCATTTTGTTTTAGTGTTTGATAAAACTCATCACTATTATTCATCTCTCTTGATAGATCAGATAAGATAAACTGCCCTGCTTCTTGTAAAAATGCTGGTAATAATAGTTTCTCTTTTAGATCAAAATCAACTCTTGATATCCATAAATTCACAAGATTTGAAGTCATATTCGCTATTCTCATAAAATCATCTGTATTCATACCATAAGCTGATAAATCAGTATTAAGTGAAGCTTGTATTGCACTACCAAAAGCGATAGAAAGTGTAAAATTAGCACCCAATAAACCTAAAGCTCTACTTGAAGTTTCTATTTTACTGTTAAACCCAAACATAGCTGAATTAGCAACTTTAAGTAGTGTTGCTACAAGAAGTGGATCTTGATCGATAATCTCCAACAACTTCTCAGGTGTTTTATCTGTTGATTTTTTGTAGTTTTCCAAATCAATAATAGTCTTTGGCAACGGAGGAAGTGAATCAATTTTTTTCTGTAATATACTAGTCATCTTGTATCTCTCTTATAATTAAATTTTATTCTTAATTTTATAACAATCTAACTTAAAGCAGTATCCCTAATAAATCCATACCCAATTAGACAACAAGCCAAATTACTCTATAATTA
>CAJXII010000078.1 GCA_913054415.1 uncultured Arcobacter sp. | reverse complement strand
TGTAATATAGATCTTACACAATATGATGGGATGATAATAACATCTAAAAATGGTATATTATCGTTAGAGTATAATAAAATTAATTGGAAAGATATCCCTATTTATACTATATCATCAAAAACAGCAAATATGGTAAAAAAATATAAAGGTAATCTTCAGTATATAGGTAAAAATGGACATGCCAATAAATTTGCTCTTGAGTTAATAGATTTGTTAAAAGATAAAAAAGTTTTATTGATTCGTCCTAAAAAAGTTGTATCTCAACTAAAAGATATACTTGAACAAAATAATATTATATGTGATGAATTAATCACTTATGAGACAAACTGCAATGATAAATTAACAAAAAATGATAAACCACCAAAACACTCTATTATTATTTTTTCATCACCATCAACTTTAAATTGTTTTTTAGATAAATTTGGTTGGGATAAGACATATATGGCTATATCTATTGGATATACAACTGCAAAATATATACCTGAATATATCAATTATAAAGTATCTAAACATACATCACTGAAATCTTGTGTAGATATGGCACAAAAACTCTAATCAATTCTAGGCTTTTCAGGACTTTAATACATTAATTATGCTAAAATAAATCACCTAGGTAGTTCGGGATTTCCAAATAATTCGGGTCCGATAACTTTATTTTGTGAAAAATTGTAGTATATGTGGTGTGTAACTCTCATTTTTGTAGAAGTTCCTAAAGCATATCTCTTTTTCACTATTTTTGGCTTTTATGGGCCAGCTCATTGGTTAACGGCTACCTGGGAATTTTTAGTGTAATTTTAAAGGATTTTTATGAATATACTTATTTTAGGTAGTGGTGGAAGAGAATACTCTATAGGTCTTGCAATTTCAAAAGAGCAAGAGCAACATAATATAACTTTTTGTCCAGGAAATGGGGCTACTGATAGATTGGGTAATAATATAGATATAAAAGATTATAATCAATTAGCTTCTTGGGCAAAACAAAATAATATAGATTTAACAATAGTAGGTCCAGAAGCTCCACTTGTAGATGGTGTTGTTGATATTTTTAAAGAAAATGGTTTAACTATTTTTGGACCAAGTGCCAAAGCTGCTAAACTTGAAGGTAGTAAAGTGTATATGAAAAATATACTAAAAAAATACAATATACCAACAGCAGCATTTATAGAAACATCATCAAAAGATGAGGCTTACGATTTTATAGATAGTATGAAAAAAACTCCAATAGTTGTAAAAGCAGATGGGCTTTGTGCAGGTAAAGGGGTGATTATTGCAAATAGCAAAGAGGAAGCAAAAGAAGCAGTAAACGGTATGTTAAGTGGTCAAAGTTTTGGTGATGCTGGTAGTAAAGTTGTAGTTGAAGAGTATCTTGATGGATATGAACTTTCAATTTTTGCTATTTGTGATGGTGATAATTATGTAGTTTTACCAGCTGCTCAAGATCACAAAAGAGTAGGGGATGGTGATACAGGACCAAATACAGGTGGTATGGGTGCTTATGCTCCAACTCCTTTGGTAAATAATGATATATATCAAAAAGTAGAAGATCGTGTGATAAAACCTACACTTGAAGGTATGAAAAAAGAGGGTGCACCTTTTGAAGGTGTTTTATTTATAGGTGTTATGGTAGTAGATGGTGAACCAATTATTTTAGAATACAATGTAAGATTTGGAGATCCTGAGTGTGAAATTCTTATGCCATTACTTGAAACTTCCGTGAGTGAATTGTTTTATAAAGGTGCTACAAAACAGTTAGATAAACTTGATATTAAAATAAAAGATCAGTATGGAGTAGCTGTTGTTATGGCTAGTAAAAATTACCCTTATAGCTCAAGTCAAGCAGTTGAGATTATTGTAGATCAAATTGTCGATGAAGATCTTAAAAACAATTCACATATATCTTATGCTGGTGTTTCCAAAGATGGGGATAAACTTTTTGCTACAGGTGGAAGAGTTTTACTTTGTTGTGGATTTGGGAATTCTATCAAAATCGCAAGAGATAGAGCTTATGCTTTATGTGGTCAAGTTCATTTTGCTGGTAAAAAATGTAGAACTGATATAGCATATCAAGCTCTAAAGTAGAGTGTATGAATAACCAAACAAATATAGATAATTTACAACTAGCATCAAATCAAGTCCGTATGAAGGCATTTATTATAGATGACTTTGCAATCACATTTATTTCGATATTGATATTATGGGATAAAATAGTTGCTACAAATGGTGATCTTGAGAGTATGCTTGTGATATTTAATAGTGCTTTTGTTCAGATTTTATTTTTGAAGTTTATATATCAAACATTTTTTGTATGGTATTATGGTGCTACTTTAGGTAAAATCCTTACTAAAATAAGAGTAGTAGATTATAATACACTCAATAGAGTTTCACTTTTAACATCTGCTACAAGATCAGTTGGTAGATTGTTTAGTGAGATGTTTTTTTATGCTGGATTTCTTTTGGCATTTTATAATAAATCTCATCAAACATTTCATGATAAGATAGCTAAAACATTAGTGATTAATATCTCTGAAATAAACTAAGGGTTAGAAGTGGGTAGAATTTTATTTATTTTGGTATTTATCTTGATAAATAATATATTTGCTTCAGATTTCAAAAATGATAAGATAAAAATAGTTGCACAAAATATTATAAGTTCAGATGGTATTTTAGAGGCCAATGGTAATGTTTTGATATACTCTAAAGAGTATTATATAGTTGCCAATAAAATTATATATGATAAGAAAAATGCTACTATGCAACTTTTTGACAATGTAAATATTATACGAAATAACCATACGGTTATCTATACTAGTTATGCTTTTTTAGATTTTTCAACGAAAACAGATGTTTTTGATCCTTTATTTATCTTAGATTCAAATAATAATATTTGGATAGATTCATTAAAAGCTAAAAAAAATAACTCGGATCTTATTTTAGATAACTCAATATTATCAAGTTGTGATTGTTATGATCCATTTTGGAAGATTAGTTTTTCAAGTGGAGATTATAACGATACAACTCAATGGATAAACACTTACAATACAACTTTGTATCTTAAAAATATACCTATTTTTTATACTCCATATTTTGGATTTCCAACTGATAAAACACGAAGAAGTGGGATTTTAAGACCAACTATAGGTATAAGTAAGCAAGAGGGTTGGTTATATGCTCAACCTATATATTATGCACCTAAAAAAAATTATGATTTTGAGTTTATTCCGCAAATTAGAACTTTAAGAGGTAAAGGGTATGAGTTAAAATATAGATATAAAGATTCACCTTATTCTATGCTTGAGGTTTCTAATGGTAAGTTTCAAGAAAAAGAAAAATATATGACAAGATATAATCTAACACAGAAAGAGCATACAGGAACAACTCTTTTATATAATAGAGATAAAGTTTTTGCTAAAAATAATAATCAAGATGGATTATATATTGCACTAAATAATATTAGTGATGTAGATTATATAAATACAAAGTATAACCATAAAGATACTCAATCTGTAAGTAGTTTGGTTAAATCAAATGTTAAGTATTTCTATAATACAAATAGTTTTTATGGTGATATAAATTTTAGATACTATAATGATTTGACAAAACAAAATAATGATACAACACTTCAAGAGTTACCTGTTGTAAATTTGCATAAATATACTACAAATATCTTTTTTGATAAGTTGTTATATTCTACAAATGTAACATATTCTAATAAAACAAGAAAAGAGGGTTTAAATGCACAAGTAACTAATATGGTGTTGCCTTTATCTTATAATTGGGATCTTTTAGGGGATTATTTACATATAGGTTATACTGAACAGTTAAATTTGACTACAATCAAATATGATAAAAATATAAATAATTATAGCGATGGTAAATATATTGAAGATCAACATATTTTTACTTTATGGACAAATTTATTAAAACCATATAAGAGTTTGTTTCATACCCTTGATCTATCTGCTACATATACAGTGCCTAATAGTATAAAACAAACAGGTAATCTATATAGTATCAATACTAATAGTTCAGATTTAAGTATAGTGCCTGTTACAAAAACTACAAAAAATTTATTATTTGTATTAAATCAATCATTTTATAATAAAAAAACAAAAACTCTTATGGTAAATCACAAAGTAAATCAATCAATTATTTATAATAAAGATGGTGGTTCTAAATTATCAGATTTGGAAAATGAACTTACACTATATTATAAATATGGTTCTATATATAATAGATCAATCTTTAATCATGATGATAAGATGGTGATTAACTCAACTACATCTTTAAAATATAATTATGATAATTTAAGTGCCAATATTGACTATACATATTCAAAAGATACATCTAGTGTTTCATCTGCTCAGTCATTTTCATACAAAGATTTACCAGATGCTAAAACAATAAAAGGTTCTTTAAAATATAAATTTTTAAATAGATATACAATAGGATATGCACAAGAGTATAATATTATTACACATATCTCAAATAAAAAAGAGTATAGTTACAATGTAGATAAAAAATGTTGGGCATTAAATCTAACACTATCTGATAGTTTAGTAGCTACTTCAAGTAGTGATGTGTTAAGACAAAATATTATTTATATGAAATTAACACTAAAACCATTGGGAACTATTGACCAAAAATATACTCAAGATATAAGAAAGGAGTAGTAGTATGATCGATAAAATATTTAAAGATAGAGATGATGCTTATAAGCAATTATATGATAAACTACCTATTGCTAGTATGAAAATGTATAATTGGATTGTGATTGCAACATCTTTAAATAGTGTCCCTATAGCTTATAAGTTATCTAAAGATTTAGAGGGTAGATTTGATTTTTTATTTACTCAAAAGATTACTGCTGCACATAATAGTGAATGTGAAATAGCTATTATTAGTGAAACACAAGAGATTGTTATTCACGAAGAGTTGCTAAGGTCATTTGAGATAGATATTGATGATATATATCAAGAAGCAAAACAAAAATATAACAAAGATATACAAGAGATGATTTTAAAGTATAGAGATGGTAAAAAATTGATCAATATGCAAGATGCAAATGTTTTATTAATAGATGAGGGGTTAAATACAGGTTTAACTATGATGGCTTGTATTAAA
Organism: uncultured Arcobacter sp.; assembly: GCA_913054415.1. Taxonomy (GTDB): domain Bacteria; phylum Campylobacterota; class Campylobacteria; order Campylobacterales; family Arcobacteraceae; genus CAJXII01. The sequence goes on along the minus strand of CAJXII010000078.1, from coordinate 2,421 downwards.
ACTGCAATAGGGCAAAAAGCAAAATCTATAGCTGTGGCAGTTCCTGTTTTACCAGAGGTTACGATAGATGATGTCGATTCTATCGCTGATGATCTCTATTATGTAAAATCGGTGCCTCATTTTGTAGCAATAGATAGTTATTATGAAAACTTAGAAAATTTATCTTATAAAGATATTAAAAAAATTATGGAGTAAAGATGTCAACAATATGTGAATTAGAATTAAATGGTGTAAATGAGATATATGAATTTGAAAAAGTAGCTAAACAAAGCAATGGTTCAGTTTTATATCAACAAGGTGATGCTGTGCTTTTAGCAACAGTAGTAAGTGAATTTGATAATGGAAGTGATGAAGATTTTATACCACTTACAGTGCAATATATAGAAAAAACTTATGCAAATGCAAAATTTGCTGGAGGTTTTATTAAAAGAGAGGGAAAATCAAGTGATTTTGAAACATTAACCTCTAGAATTATCGATAGAAGTATAAGACCGTTATTTCCAAAAGGATATGTATATCCAACAACAATTACAGTTATAGTTTTAAGTGTAGATAAAGAATTAGACCTACAACTATTAGCTCTAAAAGCTGTAGCTGCTGCTTTATATACATCAAACTTACCTATTAAAAAATCAGTTAGTGCAGTAAGAATTGGTAAAATTGATGATCAGTTTATAGTAAATCCTACTAATACTCAACTAAAAAATTCAACTTTAGATCTTTATATATCTGGAACTAAAGAGGAGCTTTTGATGATAGAGATGAGATCAATAGCAACCCAAACTGTTCAAGAGGTAGATGTTGAGAATTTTGTTACAATTCACAATATCAATGATATTGGTGAAGATGAACTAATAGAAGCGATCTCTTTGGCTTCAGATGTTTTAAAAGTAGATAATCAAAGTTATGAAGATGCTTTTGAAGTGGTTTCTAAAGAGATGGTTGATGTTAAATTACTTGAAAATAAGATTGATGAAAAAATCATAGATTATATTAGAGATAATTTTAGTAGTAATATAAAAGAGGCTATTAAAAAACTTGCAAAAAGTGAAAGATCAGTAGCATTAAAAGATGTTGCAACTTTAGCACAAGGTGATTATGAGTATGATGAGATATATGAAGCTGTTTCTATTGTAAAAAAAGAGATAGTAAGAGATATGATTGTAAATGAACAAACAAGAGCTGATGGAAGAGAATTAACTCAAGTAAGACCTATATCTATTGAAACAAATATTTTACCATCTGCTCATAGTAGTTGTTTATTTACAAGGGGAAAAACACAAGCCTTAGTAGTAGCAACTTTAGGAAATGAAAAAGATGCACAGATGTATGAGGTGCTAACAGATACATCTTCAAAATCTGAAACTTTTATGGTTCATTATAATTTTCCAGGTTTTAGTGTCGGAGAAGCAAAACCTGTTTTTGGTGTAAGTAGAAGAGAATTAGGTCATGGAAATTTAGCTAAAAGAGCTTTAGAATCTTCAATAGATATAAATAACAATAACACTATAAGATTGGTTTCTGAGATACTTGAATCAAATGGAAGTAGCTCTATGGCTACAGTATGTGGTGGAAGTTTGGCTTTAAAAGCAGCAGGTATTGAGATATCAAGTTTGATAGCTGGTATTGCTATGGGAGCAGTATTTGAAGATGATAAATATGCTATTTTAACTGATATTATGGGACTTGAAGATCATGATGGAGATATGGATTTTAAAGTAGCTGGAACAACAAATGGTATCACAGCATTGCAAATGGATATTAAATTAGGTGGGATAGAGATAGAAGTTCTAAAAAAAGCTTTATATCAAGCAAGAGATGGAAGAATACATATCTTAGAGTTGATGCAAGAGAGTGCAAAATCTATTGTTCCAAGTAAGGCATTACCTATTGTAAATCAATTCCAAATAGATCCAAAATCAATAGTATCTGTAATTGGTAAAGCAGGTTCAGTTATAAGAGAGATTATTGAGCAGTTTAATGTAGGAATTGATCTTGATAGAACTAGTGGTGCAGTAAAAGTTACAGGAACTTCTGAGCAAAGTGTATTTGATGCTTCAGAACATATAAAAAATATATCTTCAAATGCAAAAAATCATAATAGCTCTTCTACTATTGTTTTTGATAAATTATATAAAGTGGATGATGTGTTATTGGGTAAAGTAGTAAGAATTGCTGATTTTGGTGCTTTTATAGAGTTGCCATCAGGTGGAGAAGGGTTACTTCATATATCAAAAATATCTAAAAAAAGGGTAAATAATATCAATGATATTATGAGTGTAGGTGATAGTTTTGATGTAAAAGTTTTAAAAGTATCAAAAGATCGTATAGAATTGGGTAAAGCCGATATTTAGATTAATTTGTGTTTAAACCCAAATAAATCCATAATATAAAATCTACCATCCAATTCTAAAAAAGTAT
>CAJXII010000077.1 GCA_913054415.1 uncultured Arcobacter sp. | reverse complement strand
AACAAACATAAATAGTTTTTTAAAAAACTATCAAACTGAAGCAAAACAACTAAAAGAGGAGAAACTAAAAGCTAGATTGATTTTAAAAAATCCAGAATTTGAAGATATATTTTTAAAAGCAGAAAAAAATATCAAACTTAATATGAAAGCATTTATATATTCCCCTTTTGTAGAGATAGAGATGGCAAAATTAGCTAAATTAGATGATAATTATAAACAAGCTTTAGTGTATTTGCAAGAGGCACTATTACATCCAAGAGTTATAAGTGATAATCAAAAAGCACATATATATTTTGAGATGTCAAAATTGTATAAAAAATTCAATAAAAAAGAGAGATATAAAGATATAATCAATAAGTGTAAAGTGTTGCAAAATGCCAATAATTTTTATAAAAAGATGTGTGATCAGTTATGATGAATATAGATAATATTTTAAATAATATAGATAATAATCTATTTATACCTTTTGGAGAGATTGTAAAGATAAATGCTACTACTATTGAGGCAAATGGATTAGAAGTAGCTGTTGGGGATATTGTCAAAATAGAATCTATTACTAATCATCAAACAGCATTAGGTATGGTATTTGTGCTTAATAATGATCGATTTATAATTATACCATTTTCTTTTATAGATGGGTTTAGATTGGGTGATAAAGTTTTTTTACAAAAAGATGGATTAACAATACCATGTGGTTATGGGCTACTAGGAAGAGTAGTCAATGCTTTGGGTGAGCCAATAGACAGTAAGGGTAAAATTAAAGATTTAGAGGAAAATTCGCCTATTAATAAGAAAACTATTTCGCCGCTACACAGAGGTATTATAGATCAGAAATTCTCTACAGGGGTAAAATCAATAGACTCTATGCTTACTTGTGGAAAAGGGCAAAAAGTTGGTATTTTTGCAGGTAGTGGAGTTGGAAAATCTACACTTATGGGTATGATTGTAAAAGGTTGTGAAGCACAGATTAAAGTTGTCGCACTAATAGGGGAAAGGGGAAGAGAGATTCCTGAATTTATCCATTATAATTTAAATAATGATCTTGAAAATACTATAATTGTCACTGCAACAAGTGATGAATCTGCTCTAATGAGAAAGTATGGAGCATTTGCTGCTATGGCAATAGCTGAGTTTTTTAGAGATAAAGGGCATGATGTTTTACTTATGATGGATTCAGTTACAAGATTTGCTATGGCACAAAGAGAGATAGGTTTAAGTAGTGGTGAGCCACCTGCTACTAGAGGATATCCACCATCAGTATTTGCACTTTTGCCACAACTTATGGAGAGAGCTGGATCAAATCAAAAAGGAACAATCACCGCTTTTTTTACAGTTTTGGTAGATGGGGATGATATGACTGATCCTATTGCAGATCAAAGTAGATCTATTCTTGATGGTCATATCGTGCTTACAAGAGAATTGACAGAGCAGGGTTATTATCCACCTATAGATCTTTTGCAAAGTGCTTCAAGGGTTATTGATAAGGTTATTACTAAAGAGCAATATGAAAGTTGTCTAAGATTAAAAAGAGTTTTATCACTTTTAAAAGAGAATGAAGTTCTTATAAGAGTTGGAGCATATAAAGCTGGCATGGATAGAGAGTTGGATCAAGCATTATCAAAAAAAGAGCAAATAAGAAATTTTTTAACCCAAACTACAGAACAATTACAAGATTTTGAAACTACCAAAGAACAATTAATGACTCTTTTGAATTAAGAAAATAACAAGATGAAAATATCTTGCTATTTAAAATAGATGATTAAGAGAAGCTTCCTAAAGACATAAGTCGTTTATATCTTTGCTCATATCTTTGTTCATCAGATAATTCTTTGAGTTGTGCAACTTGAGTTAAAAAATAATCACCAAGACTAGCAATAGCTGCATCTTTATCTCTATGAGCACCAATAAGTGGTTCGTTGATCACGTCATCAATAAGATCGAATTTTTTTAGATCATCTGGTGTGATTTTTAGAGCATTTGTAGCTGTTTCTACCATATCTTGATTTTTCCATAAGATAGAAGCACAACCTTCAGGAGATATTACACTATATATACTATATCTCATCATGGCAAGTTTGTCTCCAATAGAGATAGCTAAAGCTCCTCCACTTCCACCTTCACCAATAACAACAGATATAACGATTGTATTTAGATCACTTAGTTCAAATAGATTTCTAGCAATAGCTTCACTTTGAGATCTTTCTTCTGCTCCAATACCAGGATAAGCACCCGGAGTATCTACTAAAAATAAAATAGGTATTTGAAATTTTTCAGCAATTTTAGCAGCTCTTAGGGCTTTTCTATACCCTTCAGGATTTGGCATACCAAAATTTCTTTTTATTTTGTTTTTTACACCTCTACCTTTTTGTTCGCCTATTACTACACATTTTTGATTACCTATAAATCCTAAATAACATACAATAGCAGTATCATCAGCTAGATGTCTATCTCCGTGAATCTCATAAGATTTGGTCATAAGACCCCTTATATAATCTAAGGCATAAGGTCTATCTGGATGACGAGCAAGTTTTAGTTTTTGGAAATCAGTTAAGTTAGAGTATGTTTTATCTACCTCTTGAGCTAATTTTTTTTCTAAAATTGTAACAGCATATTCATCCGCTTTTGTCTTAGCAACAATAATATCATCTTCTATTTTTTTAATATTCTCTTCAAAATCTAAATATGTTGCCATTTTTTACTCACTTTATATATTTTAATCTTCAAATTTCTTCATTATAATAACACCATTTGTTCCACCAAAACCAAATGAGTTACTCATAATCACATTTAAATCAGCTTTTCTTGCTTTGTTTGCAACATAATCAAGATCACAATTTTCATCTGCTTCTATTTGGTTGATTGTAGGTGGTATAATACCTTCATCCATAGCCTTAATAGAAATAATAGCTTCTATTGCTCCAGCAGCTCCTAAACAGTGTCCTATTTGACCTTTTGTAGATGTTACAGGTGGGCAGTTTTCTTTACCACCAAATAATTTTTTGATACCTGCAGTTTCATTTTTATCATTTACAGGTGTGCTTGTCCCATGAGCATTAATATAATCTATTTTTAACTCTTCACCATTATTTCTTTTTGCCATATCGAAAGCAGCTTTCATAGCTCTATATGGACCATCTTGTGTAGGGGTTGTGATATGGTTAGCATCTCCACTTTCACCAAAACCTATCATCTCAGCATATATCTTAGCACCTCTTGCTTTAGCACTTTCTAATGTTTCAAGCACCAATGCACCAGCACCTTCACCCATAATAAAACCATCTCTATTTTTATCAAAAGGTCTTGAGGCAGTTTTTGGATCATCATTTCTAGTGCTTAATGCTTTCATAGAAGCAAATCCACCAACACCAGCACCACAAATAGCACTTTCAGCTCCAACTACAAGCATCTTAGTAGCAGATCCTAGCACTAAAGATTTATAAGCATCAATAATCCCATGAGTTCCAGCAGCACAAGCAGTTACAGCTGAAATATTTGGACCTTTTAGGTTATGTTGTATAGATACAAATCCACCTAGCATATTTACAAGTGCAGATGGTATAAAAAATGGAGATATTTTACTAGGACCTCTTGAACTACAGATGATAGAGTTTTTTTCAATATTTGCAAGTCCTCCTATTCCTGAAGCAGCAACGATACCAAATTGTTCTCCAACTTCATCAGATACTTTATTGTCAGTAGTTAGCCCTGAATCATCCATAGCTTCTCGAGCTGCATGGATACCAAGTTGGATAAATCTATCTGCTTTTTTTGCTTCTTTTTTACCCAATATTGCAGTAGGGTCAAAATCTTTTACTTCACCCGCTATTCTTGCAGAAAAATCACTTGCATCAAATAGTGTAATAGTATCTATTCCACACTCACCATCTACGATTGCTTTAAATGAATCTTTAACATTATGTCCCAATGAATTTATCATCCCTAGTCCAGTAATTACAACTCTTTGCATATTTATACTTCCTATTGTGTTTATTTTATAACTCTCTTTTAAATCTTATCAGTATGAAAATAGATTCTATTGATATTGCTTAAAATAAAGTTATAAGTTTATATTTTATTTACTAAAAACCCTAATACCTTTAAATATATAAAAGTATCAGGGCAAATCATTAAGTTAAGATTATTTGTGATCTTCTATATATTTAAGAGCATCACCAACAGTTAAGATACTTTCAGCATCTTCATCTGGAATCTCAATATCAAACTCTTCTTCTAAAGCCATAACTAGCTCAACTACATCTAGTGAATCTGCACCTAAATCCTCGATAAACTTTGAATCTTCTTTTACTTCAGCTGGATCACAATCTAATTGTTCTACCACTACTTCTTTTACTTTTTCTAACATAATGTTGTCCTTTTTATAAAATTTCTCGTAATTATAACATATTTTTTTTAAATTAAACTAATAATCCACCATTGACTTTTAAAATTTCACCTGTAATATAACTAGAGTGATCACTTAAAAGAAATGCTACAGCATCTGCTACTTCACTAGCTTTTCCAAATCTTCCTAATGGAATATTTTTTTCATAATTCTCTTTGATTTCTGGTTTTAGCTCATCTGTCATATCAGTAGCTATAAAGCCTGGAGTTACGGCATTAAATCTGATTCCTCTTGCACTTCCTTCTTTGGCAAAAGATTTAGTCATAGTATTTGTTCCACCTTTTGAAGCAGAGTAGTTTACTTGACCAGCATTTCCCATCTCACCTACGATTGAGCTGATATTTACAACAGATCCAAATTTTTTCTTGCTCATAGTTTTTAGTGCATCTCTACACCCTATAAATGTTGATTTTAGATTTGCATTTATCACATCATCAAAATCATCTACACTCATTCTAATAGCAAGTTTATCTTTTGTAATTCCAGCATTATTTACAAGATAAGATAAAGCACCATCACTATCTATTATAGTTTTGATCATCTCTTTCCAATCATCTTCAAGTGATACATCACCTTTGATAACTGCTGCAGATCCACCAGTATCTACAATCTCTTGCATAACTTCATCTGCAAGTTCTGGTTTGCTTCTATAATTTATCCATACTTTTAAACCATAAGATGCCAAAGTTTTTGCTATTTCTTTACCTATACCTTTACTAGCTCCTGTTACTAATACATTTGTTCCTGTAAATTTCATATTTTTCCTTTTGATATTAATAATAAGTGTATTATATCATTTTTTATCTAAAATAATTTTTGCTAGTTGAAAATCTATATCTTCATCTATATCTATTGAGTTTTCTCTATTCATAATATATGCAAAAATATTATCTTTTAGAAAAAATGTTTCCTCTTTTAAAAGTTTATCGGTTTTAGTTATATAGATTGCTCCATTTAGTCTATAATAGGTTTCTAAATCTTGACTTCGTTTATTTAACACTTCATCTTTTAAAAAGTTTTTCATAGATAAATTATCATCTAAAGTATTTGCCCATAATGGGCTATGTTCCATTGCAGATACAGATATTATCGCATCGGCATTTTTTTGCTCTAGTAAATTTATAGCTTGATCAATATTATTTGCATCTCTTAAAGGGCTAGTAGGTTGTAGCAATACTATATAATCATATTGTGGCATATTTTCAATAGTATGTTTTATAGCATCAAATGATTTTGCACTATCTGTTGCTAAATAGTCTGGTCTTTTAATAGTTTGAGCTTTAAATGATTTTGCTATATTTAAGATACTATCACTATCGCTACTTACAACTACATTATTGATATATTTACTTTGAAGTGCTGCTTCTATACTATATGCAATAAGTGGTTTGCCATTTAGGTTCAAAATATTTTTATTTGGTAATCTTTTGCTTCCACCTCGTGCTGGAATTATTGCTAAAAATGTTTTCATTAAAGAAATACTCCAAAATATTCATTTTGAGCTTTTTGTAGCTCCTCCATTCTACCTATATCAAGCCAATATTCGTGTATAGGAAAAGATAAAATATTTTTTTGCTCTTTTATAAGTGTATCAAAAAGTGTAGGCATATCGAAAAAAGTATCTTTTGGGATATATTTTAAAACTTCAGGAGACAAAAGGTATATTCCTGCATTGACAAAATATTTATATGTAGGTTTTTCCTCTATAGATAAGATTTTACTATCTTGTGTAGTAACTACTCCATAAGGGATTTGATACTCTTGATCTCTTACAGCCATAGTAGCAAGAGATTTTTGTATCATATGAAAATCTAAAAAGTTTTCAAAGTCAATATTAGTAAGAAGATCTGCATTCATTACAAAAAAAGGCTCTTTGGGAATATCTTCCAATAAACTTAAAGCTCCAGCAGTTCCCAATCTTTTTTCCTCTTGGATATATGAGATATTAACACCTAATTCTTTACCATCTTTAAAATACTCTTTTATCATATTGGCTTTATAATTGACACTTAAAATAATATCCTCAAATCCACTAGAAGCAAATTTTTCTATGATAGTTTGAAGTATCGGTTTATCTCCAACTTTTAAAAGTGGTTTTGGTGTATCAAGTGTAAGTGGATGTAATCTTGTGCCTAAACCTCCTGCCATAAGGATAACTTTATTTTTTCTTTTTCGTGTTTTTAGAGCTTTTGCTATATCAACTATATCGATTAGATAGTTATTTTTATCTACTACAGGCACTTGGTATAGTTGTCTTGAGATAGCTTCTTTGATAATATGTTGCTTAGAATCATTTTGATTTGCTAAAAATGGAGTTTTAAAATATATATTTTCTATACTATCATCTAAAGTATAATTTTTAAGCAATGCCCTTCTTATATCTCCATCACTTATAGTTCCTATAACTTGCTTATTTTGATTTACAACTATTGCTATTTTTAAAGCACCTTTATCGATTGTCTCAAAAGCTTGTTTGATCGTAGCTTGTTCATCTAGTAAAAAATGGTTAAAATTACTCATAATTATCCTTTGTAGTAGTGATATCGTAAAACTTTTTTGTAAGAATATTATCTAAATCTATCTCTTTTAATATTTCAACAATCTTTTTGCTAGGATATTTTTTTTGTTCATATAGATTTTTACTATTTTGTAGTTTTATATCAAATTTCTTTTTATAGATTTTATCTATAGCTTTTAAAATATCTTTTTTTGTAGGCTTACAATCTATAACACTTTTTGCTTTTATTCTCCCTTTTTGTCTATTGCCTATATTTATAGTAGCTATTTTAAAACTTGGAGCTTCAAGTAATCCACTTGAACTATTTCCTATAACTGCATCTACATATTGTAATGCACTTAAGTATCTTAGTTGTCCAAGTGATGTAAATGCAACAGATTTATGTGAGTTTTTTGCTACATATTCATCTATCATTTTGTTAATAATTTTACCATCGGTATCACTATTTGCTTTAGTGAAAATTATATGTGTTTCTTTTAAATCATCAATTACTTCTAAAAGATTTTTAAACTGCTCTTTTGCTGTTTTGGTTTCTAAAGTTACTGGATGAAAAGTTACTATTAAATTTTTTTTGTTAAATTTAAAATTTATAGATTTTTCTAGTTCACTTTTTCTTAAAAGTTTTAATCTTTTAACTTAACTTTCGCACCAAATATTTACAAGAAATATCTCTAAATCACCACATTTAT
>CAJXII010000076.1 GCA_913054415.1 uncultured Arcobacter sp. | reverse complement strand
TCAAAATTCTGCCTTGTATATAAAGAACTACACTAAAGCTATGAAATTGTTCATTTTGCAGTGGTCTCATTATTTAATAAATTTTGAATATTATACAAAAACTTTTCTTTATATTTCTAATAATTATGGATTATTATAAAATATTCTTTTTTTCACAAATATTGGAATTTTATAAAATAATTTTAGTTTAGTTGTGTTATACTTTGTTAAATACAAGATTTAGGAGTGTTAATTATGTTTAAAAAGATGAGTTTAAGAGTATTGTCTCTTTTTGTTGTTTCAAGTTTTATAGTTTTAAATGCAGGAACTATAAAAATAGGTGCAATAGTTTCAGCTACTGGTCCAGCTTCATTTTTAGGAGATCCTGAGCTTAAAACACTACAACATTATATCAAAAAGATAAATGCTTCAGGTGGTGTAAATGGGGATAAGTTAAAATTAATAGCTTACGATACAGGTGCTAGTCCTAAAAAAACAGTAACCTTTGTAAAAAGACTTATCAATCAAGATAAAGTAGTAGCTATAATTGGTCCTTCAACTACTGGAGAAACTATGGCAATTATTAAATTTGTTCAAAGAGCAAAGATACCTATGATCTCTATGGCAGGGGCAGTTGCTATTATTAAACCAGTTAAAAAATATGTTTTTAAAATAGTAGCTACTGATAGAATGGCTTGTCAAAAAGTTATGCAAGATCTAAATAAAAGAGGTCTTAAAAACTTAGCACTTATCTCTGGAAGTGGTGGTTTTGGTAAATCTATGAGAAAACAATGTAAAGATGTAGCACCATCTTATGGTATCAATATAGTTGCTGATGAAACTTATGGCAAAAAAGATTCAGATATGACAACACAACTATTAAAAATTAAAAATAATCTAAAAGTTCAAGCTGTTTTAAATCCAGGTTTTGGACAAGGACCTGCAATTGTTACTAAAAATTATAGACAACTTAAAATTGCTCAACCATTGTATGAATCTCATGGTGTTGCTTCTAAGAAATATATTGAGATAGCTGGAAAAGCTGCAAATGGTGTAAGAGTTGTAGCACCACCAGTTGTTGTAGCTGATAAATTAGATAATAGTGTAGCAAACAAACAAGTAGCACTTGAGTATAAAAATGAATTTGAAAAAACTTTTCATACACAAGTGGCAAGTTTTGGAGGTCATGCTTACGATGCTTTATATGCGATAGTTTATGCTATAAAATCTACAGGTTCAACAAATCCACAAAAAATAAGAGATGGTATAGAAAATCTTAGAAATTTTGAGGGTGTTGATGGTATCGTAAATATGTCTAAAACTGATCATTTAGGACTTGATACAAAAACAGGTATGATAATGCTTGAGATTAAAAATGGTGATTGGACTATAGTAAAATAGTTTAAACAGATGGAATTTTTTAGTTTTATAATCTCTGGTGTTACTGTAGGGTTTATATATGCTTTAGTAGGTATGGGTTTTACAGTAATTTACAACTCAAGTGGAATTATCAATTTTTCACAAGGTGAGTTTGTTATGGCAGGTGGAATGAGTATGGTTTTTTTATTAAAACTTGGTCTTCCACTTGGCATATCTTTTATACTTGCTATAATGATAACATCTTTAATAGGGATAGTTTTATATAAACTAATCTCTTTCTCAAAAGATAGTTCTCAAATATCTTTGATTATTTTAACTCTTGGATTTGCTATATTTTTAAGAGGTTTAGCAGAGGTTATATTTGATAAAGAGTTACATACTATGCCATCACTTGTAGGTGATAAAACTATAGATATTGCTAATACTGTTGTTTCATATCAAGCTATACTTATAATAATCACATCTATTATTATAGTTATATCTTTATATCTATTTTTTAAAAAAACAAAAACAGGTCAAGCTATGGTAGCTACATCTTTAAATAAAGATGCTGCAAAACTTATGGGTATTAATATCAATAAAATTCTAATGCTCAATTTTGTCATATCTGCAACAATAGCTTCTATTGGAGGAATTTTACTTACCCCTATTACATCTACAAATTATGAAGTAGGAATTATGCTAGGGTTAAAAGGATTTAGTGCAGCAATTATAGGAGGATTGGGCAATCCATTTGGAGCAGTTGCTGGTGGATTGGTGCTTGGAATATTAGAGTCATTGATAGCTGGATATATATCTAGTGAGTATAAAGATGCAGTTGCTTTTATAGTTTTATTAGCTATATTATTTTTTATGCCAAATGGTCTTTTTGGAAATAAAGCACAAAGAGTTTAATGATGTTAGCAAGATATAATATAAACAAAGAGATAATTATTTTAACTTCTATTTTAGTTATCATACCATTTTTATTGCAAAATGATTTTCATTTTGAGATAGCAATCGTAGCTATTTTAAATGCTATGATTTGTGTGGGCTTAAATCTTCTTATGGGATATGCTGGACAAGTTAGTTTAGGACATGGTGCTTTTGCAGGACTAGGAGCATATATATCTGTTATACTAACATCTACTTATGAGCTATCTCCTATTTTTAGTATTTTAATTAGTGTAGTTACTATGGCTATTTTAGCTTTTATTATCTCTAAACCTATCTTAAAATTAAAAGGTCATTATTTAGCTATGGCTACACTTGGAATTGGTGTGATTATTAGTATAGTATTATCAGTAGAAGATCAACTTACAGGTGGAACTGATGGTATGAGTGTAGATAGTTTCTCTATATTTGGATATGAGTTTGTAGATAGTTTGCAATGGTATATTTTATGTGCTACTATACTTGTATTGTTAATATGGACAGTTTCTAATCTTATAGATTCCCCCTTTGGTAGGATATTAAGATCTATACATGATAGTGAAAATGCAGCAAATAGTGTAGGTATAGATGTATCACATTATAAAAGTATCATATTTGTAATATCTGTTATTATCGCTACTGTTGCTGGAAGTTTATATGCTTATTTTAGTGGTTTTATCTCTCCTAGTGAAGCTAGTTTTTCAAGATCAATAGAGTTGGTGGTGATGGTAGTATTAGGTGGTATGGGTAGAATATATGGAGCGATCATAGGAGCTGTTATTTTGACAATATTACCACAAGTTTTAACATCATTTGATGATTATGAAACATTGATATATGGTGTTATTATTATAGCTGTTATGATATTTATCCCAAATGGTATAACTTCACTTTTTGCACCAAAGGAGAAAAATGTTACAAGTTAATAATATCTCTAAACAATTTGGTGGGATCAAAGCTATAGATAATCTTTCATTTAGAGTTAAAAAAGGGACAATTCATTCTATTATTGGACCCAATGGAGCAGGAAAAACAACTTTAGTAAATATGATAACAGGGGTTTATAAAGTAGATGATGGCACAATTTTTTTAGATGGAGCAGATATTACAAATATATCTACAAATAAGCTAGTATATAGAGGTATTTGTAGAACTTTTCAAAATCTTGAGATTTGTAAAAATATGACTGTTTTAGAAAATATTTTATTGGGATTTGATAAATATATGGATAAAGGGATACTCAAAAGTTGTTTTAGAGCAAAATCTATTTTAGATGATGAACAAAGATATAAAGAACGAGCATTGCATCTTTTAGACTTAATAGGTTTAAAAGAGTATGCTAATATAAAAGCCAATAATTTATCTTACGGGATACTTAAAAAGTTAGAAATTATAAGAGCTTTAGCAACATCTCCAGAACTTATACTTTTAGATGAACCAGTAGCTGGATTAAATCCCAAAGAGACACAAGAGGTAGCAAATCTGATAAAAACAGTAGTCAAAGATGAGGTTACAGTGATACTTGTAGAACATGATATGAAGATGGTGATGGATATTTCAGATTATATCACTGTGATAAATTTTGGTAAATTTTTAGCAAAAGGTAAGCCTTTGCAGATCCAAAATCATCCTGAAGTGATAAAAGCATATTTAGGAAATCAATCGTGATAGATCAAAAAGATAAAATATTAGATATAAAAAATCTAAGTTGCAAATATGGACAAATAATAGCATTAAGCGATATAAATTTAGAGATATACAAAGGGGAAATAGTTTCACTCATAGGTGCCAATGGTGCTGGTAAAACTACATTGTTAAGAGCAATTAGTGATCTTAAATCTATCCAAGAGGGACAAATATTTTTTGAAAATCAAGATATTACAAAGCTAGGATCACATAAAAGAGTAGGATTAGGAATAGCACAAGTTCCAGAAGGTAGAGGATTATTTACAGATTTAACTGTGCAAGAAAATTTAAAATTAGGTGCATATATTAGATCTGATGATAAACAAATAGATGATTTGGAATATATCTATACAAAATTCCCAATTCTAAAAGAGAAAAAAGATGATTATGCTGGAACATTATCAGGTGGGCAACAACAAATGGTAGCAGTAGGAAGAGCTTTGATGAGTAAGCCTAAACTATTACTTTTAGATGAGCCAAGTATGGGATTAGCTCCTATTATTGTAGAAGATATTTTTGATGTTATCAAAGAGTTACAATCTTTAGGAGTTACTATTTTTATAGTGGAGCAAAATGCACATTTAGCTTTAAAAACTTCAAATCGAACTTATGTATTGGAAAATGGTAAAATTGTTTTAAATGGAGATTCAAAACAGTTACTAGATGATACTAGAATTAAAGATGCTTATTTGGGTATATAAATAAACATCCTAAAGCTTTATATTGATATAAGTAATATCAAATCCAGAAAAAGATATACTTTTTTCTGGAAAAAATAAAAAGGATTATTCTAATGAAACTCTATGACAAGGTATTTTACTTTATTTCTGGTCATGGTAGGGGATGGGCATTCTCTCCAAGTGATTTACTTGAAAAATTTACTAGACAAGAGATAGATAGCACTTTATCTGACTTAACAAAAAATAAAAAAATCAGAAGAGTAGCAAGGGGTATATATGATTATCCTAAGTATAGTGATTTTTTAGAAAAAGAGCTAAGTGCAGATATAGAACAAGTTGCTCGTGCTTATGCAAGAAAGTTTAACTGGCAAATAGAAGTTAGTGGGGAAAGTGCATTAAATATTTTGGGACTATCTACACAAATAGAAGGCACTTATGTTTATCTTAGTAATGGTCCAAATAAAACCTATACACTAAATAATGGTCTAACTATCAAGTTTAAAAAATCTGCATTAAAAAATATAGGCTTTAAGCATAGAGAGAGTTCACTGTTAGTTCAAGCAATTAAAACTCTTGGCAAAGAACATATTAACGATGAAGTTATTTTAAAAATAAGAAAAAGAATTGATGAAAAATTTTATAGTAAAATTTTAAAAGATACAAAAAATTCTACGGGTTGGATATATGAAACTATAAAAAAAGCTTTAAAAAAAGAGCAAGAAGATGAATGATATCGCAAAATTATCTAGCCAAAGCAGACAAGAACTTTTTTTAGAAACTGCTAAAATGATGAATACTACTAGTGCAATTATTGAAAAAGATTTTTGGGTTGTCTGGATTCTGGATAAAATATTTTCAGATAAAAAGTTAAACAAAATTTTAATGTTTAAAGGTGGCACAAGCCTATCTAAGGTGTTTAACCTAATAGGTAGATTTTCTGAGGATATAGATTTAATTCTTGATTGGAATCTTGTTACCAGTGATAATCCAAATGAAAAAAGAAGTAAAACAAAACAAGACAAATATAATAAAAAGATCAATGAAAATGCAAAAGCATATATTAAAGATGAACTTTTGCCATTTATCTCTAAACTAGTTGCTCCGTTTTGTAGATGTGCGATAGATGAATATGATCCATTTAATATCAATGTTTCATACCCAATAACATTTGACGACAAATATTTAAGACCAGAGATATTATTAGAGATTGGTCCATTGGCTTCGTGGTTACCATATAATACTTTTGAAATAATTTCTTATACAGCCAAATATTTTCCAAAACATTTTAAAAAGCTTAAAACAAACGTAAATGCTATAGTTGCCTCACGAACATTTTGGGAAAAAGCAACGATACTACACCAAGAAGCAAATCGAAGTGCTGAAAAACCATTACCTACAAGATACTCACGACATTATTATGATTTAGCAATTATGGCAAAATCAAAGGTAAAAAATGAAGCATTAGAAGATATAGAACTTTTAGACAAAGTGATTGATTTTAAAAATAAGTTTTATCCAGCTTCTTGGGCAAAATTTGATGAAGCTAGACCTAAAACATTAAAACTAGTGCCACCTGAATATCGTTTAAAGGCATTAGAAAAAGATTATAAATCAATGGAGCATATGATTTTTGATAAAAAACTTACATTTGAAGAGATTATAACAATATTACAAGAGTTAGAGGATGAAGTAAATAAAATTTAGTTATTACTCCATCAATTAATAAACATCCTAAATCTGTATATTATTTTATAGATGTTTCAAAAAAGCATTTCTTGATCTACTTTTTTGATCTGTATTGTTTTGCTCTAAAAAGTATTTTTCAACAGTAGCCGTTGGATTTATAAATAATATAGACTCATTGATGATAATTTGAAAAATAGCAAAAAGTGGAATAGTTACTTTTGAGCCAAAATTTTCTTCCCCAAAACCAGCTTCAAAACTAATATGATTTTCTGTAAGATTTACAGTTGAAAAAGTATAATTTACCAAACTAAACATAGTAAATTTTGCAAAATTCTTTTTGATTGTATCTGGTATCTCAGGCTCAAAAACAAGCCCATCTAAGTTTGCAGTAACTGAAAACTCTTCATTATTTATAAGTAGATAATCTATAATCTCATATATCTGTTTTTGGACTAAATCTTTGTATGCACTATCTTCTATTATATCTGTAATCATTTTTAACTCTCCTGTTCTATTTCACAACTATCTTTTGAATTTATTTTATGCACCTCTTCATCAATACCATTTTTTTTATTTTGAAGATTAATTAGTGATGCTTCAAAAGCTCTTAAAACTAATCTTGAACATGCTTGTTGTTTTTTGGGAGCAGATTCTAGTTTTTTATCAAGTAGCACAGCTGCTTTTTTAGCATCTTCAATAGTATCATTTTTTATCATCTCTGTAAATAATGAACCAGCTACAACAGTATCTTGACAAGCATTTGTAGCAAATTTGATCTGTTTAATATTGGTATCATCAGCATTTAGATAAATTATAGCTAATTCACCTGTTTTCATATCTGTTCCCATACCAACACCATCAGCATTTTCAATTTGCCCATAATTTTTAGGATTCATCAAATGCTCTATAACTTCACTTGTAACATTTGTGATTGTTTGGTCGTCTATATTTGTATCTTTTGTTTTCATAAGGTTATTATACCAAATTAATTTTAATATTGATACAATAACTTTATGGAAAATAAAAACTTAAACAATATGTTAATAGATATAGCAAAAGGTGCTATTTATAGTAAACTATATGATAAAGATGTTATCAACAAAGAGGAGCTTATAGAAAAATTTCCAAATTTTTTAAAACGAGCGGCAACATTTGTGACAATAACTATAGATGGCGAACTAAGAGGATGTATAGGATCACTTATAGCACACAATGCACTTTTGGATGATATTTTATCAAATGCTGTCAAGCGAACTGCTAAAATGGGCAGGTAAAAGTTCAAAAATGTTACAATTTGA
>CAJXII010000075.1 GCA_913054415.1 uncultured Arcobacter sp. | reverse complement strand
ATATTTTTTTTAGTCATATTTTTAATCATATATTAATCATATTTTAGATACCCTATCGCAAACTTATTATTTTGTTAAGTAAATATAATATAAAAGGAAAGATATGGGTTGTAATTTAGATAAACTAACTTCTTTTAAAGACAACTGTGGGTTTGGACTTCTAGCTCACTTAAAAAATAAACAAACACATCAAAATCTTGAGGATGCTATAACAGCACTTGAAAGAATGATGCACAGAGGTGCAGTAGCAGCAGATGGTAAAAGTGGTGATGGTAGTGGATTACTACTATCTATGCCTGAAGAGTTTATGAGAAAAGTTGCATTGCAAGAGGGGATCGATCTGCCAAAACAATATGCAGTAGCTATGGTATTTGCAAAAGATGATACACAAATAGATATTTTTAAATCATATTGTGATAAAAATGATTTAAAAATTGTATTAACAAGAGAGGTTCCTATTGATACAGATGCTTTAGGTGAATTTGCTTTGCAAATATTACCAAAAATAGTGCAAATTTTTGTTGTGCCAAATACATTGATCTCATCAAAAAGATTTGAAGCTATGCTTTATCTTGCTAGAAAAGAAGCAGAGCATCATCTAAAAGATAGTGAAGATTTTTATATTCCTACATTTTCATCTAAGGTTATCGCTTACAAAGGTTTAGTGATGCCTACAACTATTAAACAA
Organism: uncultured Arcobacter sp.; assembly: GCA_913054415.1. Taxonomy (GTDB): domain Bacteria; phylum Campylobacterota; class Campylobacteria; order Campylobacterales; family Arcobacteraceae; genus CAJXII01. The sequence goes on along the minus strand of CAJXII010000075.1, from coordinate 7,147 downwards.
TTTTACAAAGATCTACAAGATGAAGATTTTAAAATATCATTTTCACTATTTCACCAAAGATTTTCAACAAACACTCTTCCAAAATGGCGACTTGCTCAACCTTTTAGAGGTATCGCACATAATGGAGAGATCAACTCTATAGAAGCAAATAGATTTAACACAGAGGTAAAAACAGAAGTTATCAAATCTGAAATATTTACAGATGAAGAGTTACAACGAATTTTTCCTATACTTCAAGATGGTGCTAGTGATAGTGCATCTTTAGATAATATGTTTGAGTTTTTGATGGTAAATGGTATGGATTATTTTAAAGCAGCAAGAAGTTTAGTCCCTGCTCCTTGGCAAAATGCACCATATATGGATCATGAACTAAGAGCTTATTATGAGTATAGTTCAGTTAGATTTGAAGCTTGGGATGGACCAGCAGCAGTATCATTGACTGATGGAAGACATATAGGATGTCTAATAGATAGAAATGGGTTAAGACCATCAAAATATTTTATTACAAAAGATGATAGAATATTTATCACAAGTGAATATGGAACAGTTTTATTTGATGATGAAGATATTGTTGATAGAGGAAGATTACAAAGTGGTCAAATGATTGCAGTAGATCTTAAAAATGGAACAATACTTAAAAATAAAGATATTAATAATTATCTAAAATCAACTCAAAACTATGAAAAATGGCTTACATCAAATATGCAATATCTTCAAGAGTATGTAGAGGATACTTTTGTCAATACTGATTGTTACAAATTTGATGATTTGGCAAAAAGACAAAAATATACAAATATCACTTACGAGGTATTGGATCAGATGATTGTCCCTATGGCAAATGAAGCTAAAGAGCCAACAGCATCTATGGGAGATGATACTCCACTTGCTTGTTTTTCAAATAAAAATAGAAATTTTACAGATTTCTTTAGACAAAAATTTGCACAAGTAACAAATCCACCTATTGATCCATATAGAGAAAAAGTTGTAATGTCTTTAAATACAGGTGTTGGGCATACATATAATATACTTGAAGAGTGTGGGCATAATGCAAAAAGATTAAAAGCAGTTACCCCAATACTTATGGAGGAAAAATACCAAGTTCTTCTTAGATTTGGAACAAAAGGTGATGAGTTATATGATAAGGATTTTAAAAACAAAACTTTTAGCACAGTTTTTACAACAGATCTTAAATCATCTTTAAAAGCACTTTATAATGATGTAAAACAAAGTATAGAAAATGAAAAAATAAGTGTAGTAGTTTTAGATGATAGAGCAATATCACCAGAAACCAAAATGATACCTATGGCGATGGCACTTGGATATATCAATAATCAACTATTAAAAGATAAACTAAGAGGAAGTATATCTTTGATCTGTGTTACAAGTGAAGTTTATGATCCTCATAGTGCTGCAGTTCTTATAGCATTTGGGGCAAGTGCAATATACCCTTATATGATGTATGCTTCTATAGTTGACTTTTTTGCTAGAAAAGATCTATCTACTTATGCTATGCAACAAAAACTTAAAAACTCTATGAAAGCTATTGGTGCTGGATTGCTTAAAATTATGTCAAAAATGGGAATAGCAACTATTGCTAGTTATAGAAACTCATCTTTATTTGATATTATGGGATTAGGTGATGAGATTGTTCAAGAGTGTTTTACTTTTGCAAATAGTGATCTTGCTGGATTAGACTATAATGATATAGAAAAAAGGATAGAGAAGTTACATTTTGATTCATATTTTGATGATAAAACTATGTTCCCTCTTAATATGGGTGGATTGTATAAATATATTGATGGTGGAGAGTATCATGATTATTCACCAGCAGTTACAAAAGCTATCCATAATAAAAATGCAACAGGAACTCAAAAAATAAGTGATTTTGATGGACTTAAAAATCTGATTGAAAATAGAGGTCAAAGATTTATAAGAGACTTTTTTGAATTTAATAGTGATAAAAAACCAATCAGTGTAGATCAAGTAGAGCCTAAAGAGGAGATATTTAAAAGATTTGCTAGTGCTGCTATGAGTTGTGGATCTATATCTATTGAAGCTCACGAAGCACTTGCTACTGCTATGAATACAATAGGAGCTGCTTCAAATTCAGGTGAAGGTGGAGAGGATCCTGCTAGATTTAATACTATTAAAAACTCTAAAATCAAACAAGTAGCATCTGGACGATTTGGTGTAACTCCTGGATATTTAGTAAACTGTGAAGAGTTACAAATCAAACTTGCTCAAGGTGCAAAACCAGGTGAAGGTGGTCAGCTTCCAGGTGCAAAAGTAACTGAGATGATAGCAAAACTTAGACATACAACTCAAGGTGTTACTTTGATTTCACCACCACCACATCATGATATTTATAGTATTGAAGATTTGGCACAACTTATTTTTGATCTAAAACAAGTAAATCCTAGTGCAAAAGTAACAGTAAAACTTGTATCAACTATTGGAGTTGGAACAATCGCAGCTGGTGTAGCAAAAGCTTATGCTGATAAGATTATTATTTCAGGTGCTGATGGTGGAACAGGTGCTGCTCCACTTACATCTATAAAACATACAGGTAATGCTTGGGAGTTAGGACTTAGTGAAGCACACAATACTCTAAAAGCAAATCATCTAAGAGGTAGTGTTCATCTTCAAACAGATGGTGGTTTAAAATCAGGTATAGATGTAGTAAAAGCAGCTATGTTAGGAGCTGAATCTTATGCTTTTGGAACAGCACTACTTACACTTTTAGGTTGTAAAATACTTAGAATTTGTCATACAAACAAATGTAGTGTAGGGGTTGCTACTCAAGATAAAAGTTTAAGAGAGAAATTTACAGGAACTGTAGAGAGATTGATAAACTATTTTGAATTTTTAGCTACTGATATTCAAGAGATTTTAGCATCACTTGGATATACAAAACTAGAAGATATTATAGGTAGAAGTGATCTGCTTAAAGTTATAGATAATGATTTTGCTAAAAAGTTTGATTTTTCTAATGTATTAAGACGATTAGATGGTATAGATACTTGTCAAGTTGAATCAAATGAGCCTTATGATAAAAATGTTCAATCACACTATTTACTAGAGCAAATTTTACCTACTATTGAAAAACCAACAAAACCAATAGTTATCAAACATAATATCACTAACTTAAATAGAAGTTTTGGAACATTAGCTTCTGGTGAGATTGCAAAACGATATGGGGATGAAGGATTACCAGATGATACAATCACATTTGATCTAAAAGGTGTAGCTGGTCAATCATTTGGAACATTTTTAAGTCACGGTATCACTTTAAGACTTGATGGTGTAGCAAATGATTATGTAGGAAAAGGTATGGCTGGTGGTAAAATTATCATCAAACCTATGCTACAAGGGTGTAACTATGCTGGTGCAGGAAATACTTGTTTGTATGGTGCTACAAGTGGTAAATTGTATGTAAGAGCAAGTGTTGGTGAGAGATTTGCTGTAAGAAACTCTGGAGTAATTGCCGTAGTTGAAGGAACAGGAGATAGTGCTTGTGAATATATGACAGGTGGAATAGTAGTAATCTTAGGAAAAACAGGTATCAACTTTGGTGCTGGTATGACAGGTGGTTTGGCATTTGTTTATGATCCAGATCGTGAATTTATAGATAATATAAATCAAGAGCTAATAGAAGCATTAAGAATTGATACAGATGATACAGAGCTAGAGAGAATATATCTAAAAAAACTTCTAAAAGATTATATAGAAGAGACTGAATCTATCAATGCTACTCAAATTTTAGATAATTTTAGATCACAAATAAGAAATTTCTGGATGGTAAAACCAAAAGATATGACAGTATTACCACTAAATCCAGATGAGGGAGATTAGGACGATGTTAAACTTTACAAAAATAGATAGAAACAATCCTCTAAAAAGAGGAGTTATGCAACGAATAAAAGATTTTAAAGAGGTATATGAAGTTTTTGATAAAAACAAAGCTCAAGAACAAGCAGATAGATGTATAGGTTGTGGTGATCCATATTGTCATAACAAATGTCCTTTACATAATATAATCCCTGCTTGGTTGAAACAAGTTGCTCAAAATGATCTTGAAATGGCATTTAATATATCAAATGAAACATCGCCTTTCCCTGAGATTTTAGGTCGAATTTGTCCTCACGATGTATTATGTGAAGGGGATTGTAGTCTTAATGATACACATGGAGCTATAACTATTGGATCTATAGAAACACATATTAGTGAAAGCGGATTTGAACAAGGTCTTAAACCATATTTTACATCAAATAAAATTGGTAAAAAAGTAGCTGTTGTAGGAAGTGGACCAGCAGGTATTAGTGTAGCTACATTTTTACTTCGAGCAGGTGTTGATGTAGAGATGTTTGAAAGAGCAAATAAAGCTGGTGGATTGCTTACTTATGGGATACCTGGTTTTAAACTTGATAAACATAGAATCCAAAGAAGAATCGATTGGTTAGAGGAAGCTGGTTTAGTTTTACATACAAATTGTGAGATAGGAAAAGATAAATCGTTTGATGAGCTTATAAAAGAGTTTGATGCTGTATTTGTAGGAATTGGTGCTACAAAAGGTAAATATCCAGGAATTGATGGTGAGAAAAATGATAATGTTTATCTTGCAATGGATTTTTTAACAACTATTCAAAAACGAAATTTTGACGAAGAGCTAGATCATTTTATAGATGTCAAAGATAAAAAAGTAGTTGTAATTGGTGGTGGTGATACTGCTATGGATTGTGTTAGAACAAGTGTAAGAGAAAATGCTAAATCTGTAAAATGTCTATATAGAAGAGATGAAGCAAATATGCCAGGAAGTAAAAAAGAGGTTGTAAACTCAAAAGAGGAGGGTGTTGAATTTGTATTTAATGTATCTCCAAAAGCTATCACTAAAGAGGGTGTTATTTTAGAAAAAACAGCTATGAGTGAAGCTGATGAATCTGGAAGACAAAAAGTTAATATTATCAAAGATAGTGAGTATTTAGAGGAAGCTGATGTTGTGATTTTGGCACTTGGTTTTGATCAAGAGTTACCAGAGTTTATCAAACAAAGTGGTTTGAAACTTGATAGATGGAATGGAATTGTAGTAAATGAAAAACATCAAACATCAAATCCAAAAATCTATGCTGGTGGAGATAGTGTTCGAGGTGCTGATTTAGCTGTAACTGCTACTGCTGATGGTAAAAATGCAGCAAAACATATAATAGAAAGCTTTAAACAATAAACTATGCAAGATATTATAGATGTTTTAGAAAATGGTTATGATGTAAATCAAGCTGATCATATTGGTTTTACTGCATTGATGGGTGCAGCTAAAAGTGGCAATATTGAGTTATTAAAATTACTTATTAAATATGGAGCTCATATTAATCTAAAAGATCATAACCATTTTACTGCATTGCATTATGCTACTTTACACAATCAACTAGAAGCCGTGAAAGTTTTGGTTGAAAATGGTGCTATTATAGATGATAAGATATATATGACATCTATATATAAAGAGCATAAAAAGATTACACTTTATTTTGATTCGTTGGATCAAGATAAACAAATATTTAAATATCATAAACAATATAGAAGAAAATAAAGGAAAATATATGAGTTTTATAGAAACTAGAGGAAATGATGGGGTCAATCCAAGTGAAGTAGAATTTTCAGATGCAATTTTAAATCCAAGTGCCTCGTTTGGTGGGCTTTGGGTTCCTAAAAATATACCAACTATAGATGAAGATTTTATTGTTAATCATTTGGATAAAAGCTATAAAGAGTTAGCTTTTGATATTTTAAAATTATTTGATTTAGATATTGATGATGAGACAATAAATCAAGCTCTAAACTTATATGATAGATTTGATGACCCTACTAATCCATCTCCTGTAGTAAAAATAAAAGATGATCTTTTTGTAAATGAGCAATACCATGGACCAACACGAGCATTTAAAGATATGGCACTTCAACCATTTGGATCTATTTTAAGCTCTTTAGCTAAAAAAAGAGATGAAAAATATCTAATTCTAGCAGCAACATCTGGAGATACAGGACCAGCAGCTCTTAATACTTTTAAAAATAAAGATGGTATAAAAGTTGTATGTTTATATCCAAATGGTGGAACAAGTGATGTGCAAAGACTTCAAATGGTAACTGAAGATGGTAAAAATCTAAAAGTAATAGGTATCAATGGAAATTTTGATGATGCACAAAATGCTCTTAAAACTCTTTTATCTTCACAAAAATTTAAAGATGAGTTGGAAAAAGATGGTATTAAGCTAAGTGCAGCAAATAGTGTAAATTTTGGAAGAATTATATTTCAAATAGTTTACCATTTTCAAAGCTATTTAGAACTTTTGAGACAAAATGAGATAAAGCTATCTCAAGAGATTTATATAGATGTGCCAAGTGGAAATTTTGGTAATGTTTTGGGTGCTTTTTATGCTCAAAAGATGGGACTTCCTATAAAAAAATTACTTGTATCATCAAATATAAATAATATCTTAACACAATGGCTTACAACAGGTAAATATGATATAAGAGATAAAGAGCTTATCTTGACATCTTCTCCTGCTATGGATATACTTAAATCATCAAATATAGAAAGGGTAATCTATCATCTTTTTGGTTCTAGCAGAACAAAAGAGCTTATGTTAAGTCTTAATCAAAATAAATATTTTGAACATACCAAAGAGGAACTAGAACTTTTAAAAGAGTATTTTAGTGCAACATTTAGTGATGATAGTTATGGTTTAAAAACTATTAAAAAATTTGTCGATGAGGGTTATCTTATGGATCCACATACAGCAACTTGTATCAAAGGGTATGAAGAGTTAAGAGATGATAAAACTATCAAAACAGTAATATATAGCACTGCACAATGGACAAAATTTTCTCCAACAGTTTTAAATGCCATCAATGAAAACAATACAAAATACAAAGATAAGGAAGCTTTAAAACTTATCTCTGATAAACTAAATATCGATATACCACAACAGATATCTGAACTTTTTGCAAAAGATATTTTACATAATGATATTATTGATATAGAAAATCTTGAAGATAAAATTATATCATTTTTGCAAGGAAAATAGATGATTTCTTTAGACCCTAATAAATCCATACCCAATTAGACAACAAGCCAAATTACTCTATAATTAGG
>CAJXII010000074.1 GCA_913054415.1 uncultured Arcobacter sp. | reverse complement strand
GATAAATGTGGTGATTTAGAGATATTTCTTGTAAATATTTGGTGCGAAAGTTAAGATAACTTTATGTGCAGGAAAAAGTGGATATGAATATATAAAAAATAATAATAGTATGCTTTTTTCAAGACTTATTCATGATATTGTATCTTTAGATAGATATGATGTGCTACTTATAGATACAGGTGCTGGAATAAATGAGTATGTGCAAGAGTTTTTAGATATATCAGATATTATAATGGCAATAACTACTACAGATCCAAGTGCAATTACAGATGCCTATGCACTAATAAAAATGCTTAGCAAAACAAAAAAAGAGCTTTTTTTATGTTTTAATCAGACCAACAAACAGTTGATTGGGGAAACAATTACAAAATCTTTGAAAGAATTAGCTCAAAAAAATAGATTAAATAAGAATTTTATGGTAAAATATATAGGGAGTATAAGTGATACACAAAATGTAAAAGTAACAGGGCGACTTAGAAAGCTTTTTACTAAAGAGTTTTTAAGTGATCAAGTTACTTTAGATCTGGATAATATAGTGAGTAAAATTTTATTAGAATTAAAAAGGGGTAATGTATGATTATATTGAATTTTACAAAAAAGATAGTTCAAAGTAAAATCTTAGATACATATATTGCAGCTGGTTTTTTTGCAACATTGATATTTTTTACGATAAATGCTAGTAGTTATACACCTTTAGAGATGATTTTTGGAACTATTATGGTAACAATAGCATTTAAAGGTTTAGCAAATTTGATGTTGTCGTTGTTGATTTTGCTATATGATTTAAAAGCTCATGAGGATATTACAAAATATAAAACAATAGAGGATAAGCTTGATCTTTTAATAAATGAGTTAAAATTAAAAGAGGCACAGATTAAATCATCTGAAGTTGTTGGTCAAACAAAATAGAGGAGGTAAGTTATGAATATAGGTGAAGTATTAAGTTCAGTAGGTTCAATAGGTAGTTTAGGTAGTGAAAAATCAAATGAGACATCTAAAGTATCTGGTAGTTCATTTTCAGATGTTTTAAAAGATGCTATGATTGATGTAAATACACAGCAAGTTCAGGCTTATGATGCTATGGAGGATATAGCAACAGGTAAAGTTGAAAATCTACAACAAGCAGTGCAACAAATTCAAGAAGCAGAATTGAGTTTGAAATTGGGACTAGAAGTAAAAAACAAAGCTTTAGGTGCATATAAACAAATAATGGCTATGCAAGTTTAGGAGTAGATGATGGGTTTTTTTGATGGATATAATGTAGCAACATCAGGGATGTCAGCTCAAAGAACAAGGATAAATGTTGTAAGTGAAAATATAGCAAATGCTCAAACTACACATACTACAGATGGTAGTCCTTATAAAAAGAAAAATGTAATTTTTGAAGATGTTTTACTACAAGCACAAAATCAAGATAATATTGATTTTACAAAATCTGTGGATTCTAAAGATGGTTCATCTAATGGTATAGCAAATCAAGCATTACTTACAGGTGTAAATGTTCAAGCTATAGTTGATAGTAAAGATAAGCCTATTATGAAATATGAGCCAAATCATCCAGATGCAAATAAAGATGGTTATGTAGCATATCCAAATATAAATCCTGTAATAGAGATGGTTGATCTAATAGAAGCTATGAGATCATACGAAGCAAATGTATCTTCTTTTCAGACTCAAAAAACGATGGATACGAAAACATTAGATATTATTAAATCGTAATATAAAAAGGTGATAAAATGTCTGTAGATTTGACTAATTTAGCAAAAAGTGCAAAAACAACTAAAACAGATGGGTCAAAAAGTTCATCTTCAAAAACTAATAGTGTTAAATCATTAAACTCTAAAGATACTAAATCAAAACCATCTTTATTTGATATGATGGTTAAATCAACATCTACAGATGAAAATAAAACAAAACAAACTAAAACAATACAAGGTGCTTTAAAAAATAGCACTAAAATACAGATAAACAAAGATACTAAAAATTTACAAAAAGATACAATACAAGATCCAATCAAACAAACTAAAAAAGAGATAGACTCAAAGCTAACCAAATCAAATATATCTTTGTTGGATAAGTTAGTAATAGATGCTAAACAAACTATTAAAAAAAATCAAACTGAAATAAAAGATAAAACTAAACAAGAGGTCAAAACAAAAGAGATAGTAATAGTAAATGATTCTAAAAAAGATATATCTAATAAAATTGAAATTAAACAAGATAAAAAGGATATATCTAGTCCTAATAAACTTAAAATCGAAGATAAAGTTAAACAAGAGATAAAGATAGAAAATCCAAAAGATATAAAAAGTAATATTAAAGCTAAACAAGAGATAAAAATAGAAAATCCAAAAGATAACTCTAAAAAAGAGATTATTAATACAGATATTATATCTAGTGGTAAAAAGTTAGATGAAAAATCACAAAAGCAAGAAGCAAATAATATCTCTAAAGATACTAAAATAAACAAAACTAAAGAGAAATTATCAAAGCCACAAATAACTAACCAAGATAAAAAAATAACACCTCAAGTAGCTACTAAAGAGATTAAATCATCAGATGAAGTAAAATTAGAAGAGATAGAAGATATAAGCAATACTATTAAATCTAACAAATCTAAAGAGGATAAAAAAACAAAAAAAACAGCTCACGATAATATATCAAATTCAAATATAGATGGTAAAAATCTTGAGTCATTATCTTTAATAGATAAAATTATAGTGCAAAATACTACTTCTAGTAAGAATGAAGTATCAAATAAATCAACTAAATCAACTAAATCAACTAAATCAACACAAACTACTACTAAAACTATAACTCAAATAGATACTAAAAGTAAATCAACTAACAAAAAAGTTACAACACATAAGCAAACAACTATAACAACAAAAGAGAGTTTTAATGCCTCTATAGTTTTAAGTGAACAAAGAGTATCAAAAAATATCACTGAATTAAAAATTGTCAAAGATAGTAAAGATGAACTTTCAAAACAAACTGTGCAAAGCATTAAAGAAAGTGCTAATAAACTTGATCTAAATTTAGAAGATATAACTATTGATGAGGTTAAACAAGATGATAAAATAGCACATAAATCAACACTTGATACAACTAAAAATCTATCTACAAAAAGTTTGAGTCATCTAAATCTAAATAATACTTCAAATAAAGTGGATCAAAAAATAAATAATATAAAACAGAATAACTCAATAGGTAAAATCTTACCTAAAGATATGGCAGAGCAAAATAATATTTTACAAGATATAACACTCAAAGATGATGTAGATAGTAATAGTTTGCCAGATAAAGCAACCAAAGCAAAAATAGAAGATAAAATTATAGAGGTAGTTGTTCCAAATAATGCAGTTAAAGCTTTACAAGCAAAAATAATAGGTGCTAGACAACAAGCAGGTCAGTTTATGTCTGAAATAGCTAGAAATATGTATCTAAACTATAAACCACCTGTTACATCATTTAAGATGGATCTAAATCCAGCAAATTTAGGTAGTATCTCTGTTGTGATGAAAAGCAATAAATCTTCTAAAAGTTTGGATATATCTATGAATATGTCAAATAGTAATACTCTTGATGCTTTTAATGATAATAAAAGTGCTTTACAAAATGCTTTAAATAGAACTTTTAATACAAATAATAGTTCAACTAATATATCTTTGAATTTTGGAATGCAATCTGATTCATCAAATCAATCATTTGAACAAGCAAGACAACAATATGAATCTGAGATACAAGATGTTGATATTGTTTCTAATAATCAAGCGATTGCAGATGAGGTTGAAGTAGATACAGCATCAAATGATTATATGTAAAAATGCAAGCTTTAATATCTTTAATTGATCAAAATACAGTTTTAGCTTTTTTATTACTTTTTGCTAGAGTTTTAGCATTTATGGCTTTTATGCCAATCTTTGGACATAAATCTGTAAATCCAACTTTAAGAGCAGCATTGTCATTTTATTTTTCTATTTTTTTATTCCCTTTGGTTGATTATAATAGTAGTATTTTAGATCCATCTAATTTCATAGGTGCTCTAGTGAGTGAGATTACTATTGGACTTGTAGGGTCATTTTTGGTGCAAATTATATATTCTGCTATACAGATTATAGGAGATCTTATAGGTTATGCTACTACTTTATCTATGGCAAATATGTTTGATCCAACAACAGGAACACAACAAGGAATCGTCAGTAGATTTTTATATATGATTGTTTTAGTGATGTATTTTGAAACAGGTATGTATGAGGTAACGATTACTATGTTGTATCATAGTTTTGGGATGATATCTTTAGGGACATTTGATATATTTTCATACAATGGGATAGCTATGATTACAAAAGAGATAACAAATATGTTTGCTTTTGCTTTTTCATTTGCTTTTCCTTTGTTTTTTATTGGATTTATTATGGATGTTTATTATGGATATGGAACAAAATCTATGCCATCATTTTCACCTTTTATAGTAACTTTTCAGATTAAATTTACTTTGATATTTTTATTTATGATGTTAGGATTATCTACTTTTGCTGATCTTTTTACATCATATTTTATAAATAAATTTAGTTAAATGAGATAGCTATGGCTGATGAAGAAGAGAAGACCGAAGATCCCACCTCCAAAAAACTAGAGGATGCTAGAAATGATGGAAATGTAGGTAAATCTGCTGAAGTTCCAGGTGCTGCGATACTATTTTTTACATCTATTTATCTTCTATTTTTTTCAACACCATTATTTAAAGATCTAAAAGAGATGATGTTGTATATTTTTAGTTTTATTGGTAAAGATATCGATCCATCTATATATTTTAGTTTATCTTATACAGTAATATTTATGCTTTTAAAAGCACTTTTTCCTATTTTTGCTTTGGTTTTAATCTTAGCATTTGCATTTAATGTGATGCAGTTTGGATTTATATTTGTCCCTTTAAAATTTGAATTATCTAAAATAAATCCAATATCTGGGCTTAAAAATATTTTTAGTTTAAAAAAAGGGTTAGAGGCTTTAAAACTTATACTAAAATTATTACTCATTTTTGCAGTGATGGTTGTAATTATCTCAATAAGTGCAAATGATTTTATATCTATGATGGATATGAGTATTGGGGCTTCTTTAGATATAATTGCTAAATTAATAGGATATTTTTTAGCAGCTATTTTGTTAATTATAATCATTTTTGCTATAATAGATTTTTATTTTACGAAATACTACTATATCAAATCTCTAAAGATGAGTAAACAAGAGATTAAAGATGAGTTTAAAAATATTGAAGGAAACCCTGAGATAAAAGGTAGGATTCGTCAAATACAGATGAAAATGGCTAGACAAAGAATGTTAAATGATGTATCAAAAGCTGATGTAGTGATCACAAATCCTACACATTATGCTGTTGCATTACAATATGAGCAGGGTAAATCAAATGCTCCTAAAATTATAGGAAAAGGGATAGATTATATGGCATTAAGGATCAAAACTATTGCAAAAGAGAATGATATTACAATAGTAGAAGATCCATCTTTAGCAAGAGCCTTACATGATCAGTTAGAAGTTGGGGATGAGATACCAGAAGAGTTTTATAAAGTTATTGCAGATATTTTTAGTTATGTGTATAAATTAAAAAATAAACATCTATAAGGGAAAATAAGTGAATAAAATATTATTATGTATTGTATTAGTAAGCTCTATATATGCGAAAGATTTTTATTTTAGTTTTATAGATCAAGATAAAGATCAAATTTCGCAGTTTAAAAAGAAACAAATTTTATCTGCAAATTATAAGCTAGAAAATATTAAACAGTTAGTAAAAGAGGGTCAATTAGAACTTGCTTATAATAAGATTGTTCAATTTAGAGATAAAAATAAAGTTCAACTATTAAAATCAAGATCTATAGTGTTATATGCTGATATTTTATATAAAAGAGGTAGTGTTAAGTTTATAAAAAAAGCTATATCTTTATTAACCAAAAGTATCAATAGATCTGAAATAAACAGAGATGATCTACTTCAAGCTTATGAGTTGTTAACTCAACTGTATCTAAAAATCAATAAAGTGGATGATGCAAAATATTATGCTGTAATTATAGATAAAGTGTTTGATGATCCATTATCTAAAGCTTATGGGAAAATAGAGTTAGCAAAAATATATATGCATAAAAAAGAGTATCGTGCAGCTATAAGGATTTTATATAAGATTTTAGTGCAAACAAATAATATGGAGGTCGCTACAGTTGTGGCAGATGTTCTATTTGATGCTTATATGTTAAATAAACAAAGAGATAAAGCATATGATTTAGTAGATAAAGTGCTAAATAAAAATATTCAATATTATGCAAATGATAGTTTTAAAGCTATGAGAAAAATAGATAAATTATTAAAAGCAAATATGCCTGAATTTGCTATAAAGATATTAAATAAGTTAATAGAAAATGCTACAAAACCTGCTAGTGTTAATAGATTTAAGTTTAAGTTAGCAAATATATATATGCAAATAGCTGGTCAAAATCTTAATACTTTAAAAAAAGCAAAAGATATCTATCGTGATCTTATAGTGCAAAAACATAAAACACCATATTATAAACAAGCAAGAATGAATATGGATGAGATACTTATGAGAGAAGGTGAGATAGAACCAGCACAGATTGCAAATACATATCCATCATCTGAATCTATGGAGCAAAAAGTTTTATTGCAAGAGCTACTTAATTCTGCTAAAAGAAGAGATTATAAAGAGATTAAGAAACTAAAAAAAATATATCTCAAAATATCAGATACCACTTGTCAAAGATTTGGATTTAAAAATATTCAAAGTGTTTTGGATATGATAAATGCAAATATGATTAAATACTATTTGAATAGTGGTAAATGTAGTAAATTAGCTGGAATTATAGATACAATCAATAAAGAGTCTTTAATAGAGTTGATAAAAGATAAACTTAATCGTGATAAGTTTTTTGATTGTATGATAGAAACACCAACACTTAAGGCTTATGATATTGTTAAAAATAGTTTACTTCAATCAAGAGATGCAAGAGTATATTTTTATTTAGAGCAAGTAGCTTTAGAGTTAAATAATATAGATGATGCTTATAGATATACTCAAAAGATTGATATGTTAGATAATGAACTAATAAAAAGAAAAGAGTTTTTATATAGATTTATTGTTTATGGTAGATTAAATAGTATTGCTAGTATGGATCAGTTTTTTCTATATGCTAATCTTTATTTTCTTTTACCGGGTTCTTTGGGTCAAAATCACCGGTTTCTTTCCCGGCCAGAAGGGACTGAATTCCTTTAAACCCATTTTTTAAATTTGTATCGCTTGCAGCCTGGGAAGTATTTTTGAGCGAAAACAGACCCTTTTTATTGGTTTTCTCATTGCCCGGCACAAGCAATTCAGTTTCAAATTGATCTTTTATCTGCCCATAGGAAAATTCAACCATCTGTATATCTGATGGCTTATTCTCTATTTTTAAACCCCTGAACAGGGCATTAAAAAGGTCAAGAGGTTTTTCACCAGAACCCTGATCTTTTTTATTATCAGTTAAGGCTTCACCAGGGGACTGCTGCGATACCTTTTTGCGCAGCTTTTCAAGAGAACCGATCAATTCATCCAGACTAAGTGATGATGTTTTGGAATCTTCCGACTCAAGGTTCAAGTGTTTAAACACCAGCCTGAAATTATCATTGCCCGGCCTTGTTTTATAATGGCTCCCAGTATAAAAAGATTCTTTTTGAAGGGCTTGAAGCTTTTCGATGAGACCATCAAGGCTGATACCTTTCTCACCTTTGTCCGCCTGGCTCACTATATCTTGTATTTTCTCTGCCGGGATATCTAAAGAAAT
>CAJXII010000073.1 GCA_913054415.1 uncultured Arcobacter sp. | reverse complement strand
CTTCACTCACCGGCAGTTTAACACTATGCTCTCTCATAACATCGGCAGCCGCAGCAATTTCAGCCGCACTCTCACCTTTTTCATACAAACTTACCAAAAATTCCTTCGCTTCAACTTCACTCATTTCATTTTTAAAAAGTTTTTCAAGTAATTTTTTAGGAGCTGGAAGTAAATCATCTTTTAATCCGGCACTTGTAGTATTTATAATCAAATCAAAATCCTCAAAAATATTACCAGATAGAAACAATATCTCATGGTTTGAATAAGAGAGAAGTTTTAGATATTCATAAGAGATACTATCGCAATATACACCCATTATATCTTTAATATCTATATGGTATCTTGCTAGTTTGATCAAAGCTAACTCTATACTATCAACTTTCACCCAAGCGATCTCATCGTCTAGTATTGTTATGTTTTGATCATCATATATTATTAAAAAAGTACCTTTTGTTATTGCTTCTTTTATATGTGAGATATTATTTGAGATAAACATATCTCCATCTTTGATCTTATGATAATCTGTGTGGATTTGGGTAATAAATGATATTGATGGAGTGTTTTGTAAAACACCCCCAACAATATCAACAACTGATGATATTATCATAAAAGTTAGCTGATTTTTGTTCCAGCAATTTTTTTAGATTCAGGTCTTAATAAACTTAAACCATTTTCATCTTTGGCAGCTAAAAGCATACCTTGACTTTCCATACCCATAAGTTTTGCAGGTTTTAAATTTGCTACAACACATACTTGGGTATCTATAAGTTCATTGGCACTATAATACTCTTTTATACCTGCTAAAATCTGTTTAGTTTGACCCTCTCCTAAATCAACTTGAAGTTTTAGAAGTTTTTTAGATTTTGGAACTTCTTGTGCTTCTATGATAGTTCCAACTTTAAGTGTTGTTTGGAAAAATTGATCTATAGTAATAAGATTGTCTTCCTCTTGATTGTCTTGAGTATGTTTATCTTGCTCTTTTCTTGGTTTTTCAACTTTAGATTCAACCTCTTGAATATCAGCACTAGGCAACAAAGGCTGCTCTATTCTAGGAAAAAGTGCATCTATTTTAACAATAGTTGTTTGATCTACTAAATCTTTTTGAACAATTAGTTTATTGTATAGATCTGTATTAATCTCTATACCTAGTGAATTAGCAATTTTTAATATTTTTTCTGGCATAACTGATTGAAGTAAAATGGAAACTTTAGCCATAATATTTACAATAAGTGCTACTAATGCCATAGCTTGTTCTTCTTGATTATTTTTCATCATAGCCCAAGGTTCATAGTCACCTATTGCTTTATTTGCAATAGTTAATACTTTCCATATCTCTTCAAGGTATCTATTTAGTTGCATATTAAAAATATATTGTTCAACATTATTCAAAATAGCATCTATTTCATCTAGCTCTTTTTGATGATATTTTTTCACATCTTTTGAGTTGATCTTAAAATCAAAATATTTACCGCTCATCCCTTGTATTCTATTTAAAAGATTTCCTAAATCATTTCCTAAATCACTATTTATCCTATCCATCAAAGCTTTTTGTGAAAAATCTCCATCTTGACCAAATGGCACTTCTCTTAACATAAAATATCTAAATGCATCTAATCCATAAGCATCTGCTATCTCTTTTGGATTGACAACATTTCCTTTTGATTTACTCATTTTTTGACCATCTCTAGTCCACCAACCATGAGCTGCAATATGATCAGGTAAAGGAAGATCCAAACTCATCAAAAATGCTGGCCAATATATCGCATGAAATCGCAAAATATCTTTACCTACAAGTTGAACTTTTGCTGGCCAATATTTCATATTTTTTTCATCAGTTCCATATCCAAGTGCAGTGATATAATTTAAAAGTGCATCAAGCCATACATACATCACATGATTATCATCATTCATAGATTTTGGAAGCTTAATCCCCCAATCAAAACTTGTTCTTGAAATAGATAGATCGTTTAATCCACCTTGAACAAAATTAACAATCTCTTTTGCTTTTGCTTTTGGAAGTATAAATTCAGGATTTTGCTCATATAATTTTAAAAGTTTATCTTCATAATTTGATAATCTAAAAAAATAACTCTCCTCTTTTACTCTACTTGTAGCTCTACCACAATCTGGGCAACCTTCACCCTCTATTAGTTGTGCATCTGTAAAAAATGTCTCACACCCTACACAATAGTTACCCTCGTAGTTGCCTTTATATATATCTCCTTTTTGATACATCTTTTCAAAAGCTTTTTGCACACCAATTTTATGATCTTCATTTGTTGTTCTAATAAATTTATCATAAGATATATCAAAATCATCCCATAATTGTTTAAATTTACCACTTACTTCATCGGCATACTCTTTTGCTGTTTTGCCTTTTGCTTTGGCACTTGTTTCTATTTTTTGACCATGCTCATCTGTTCCTGTTAAAAAGAAAGTATCATAACCTACCAATCGGCTATATCGTGCTAACATATCTGCTATAATAGTAGTATATGCATGACCTATATGGGCAACATCATTAACATAATATATTGGTGTTGTAATAAATATCTCTTTACATGAGTTCTGATTTGACATTTTTTTTCCTTAAAATACTAAAAGATTATTGTATAACAACATTAAGATATTATTATACAATAATCTTCATTTATAAAATATATAGCTACTTAAAACAGATGTTTAAGTAGCTATAAAACTATCTAAAAGATAGACTATTTACCATCTAAATGATCAGCTAATTTTTGTAATTTTTCTCTATATGCTTCCATATCAAAGTTTTCAACTCTAGCTACACCATCTTCAATAGCTGCTTGTGCAACTGCACTTGCAACATAAATCAATACTCTTCTATCAAATGGAGATGGGATAATATATTCAGATCCAAATTCCATAGTATCTCTACCATGAGCTGCTTTTACATGTGCTGGAACTTCCTCTTTTGCTAAAGAAGCAAGAGCTTTTGAAGCTGCCATTTTCATATTTTCAGTTATTTTAGTAGCTCTAACATCTAAAGCACCTCTAAAAATTTGAGGGAAACCTAAAACATTATTTACTTGATTAGGGAAATCACTTCTTCCTGTTCCTATGATGATATCAGGTCTAGCCTCTTTTGCTAATGGTGGTTTAATTTCTGGATTTGGATTTGCACAAGCAAAAATGATAGGGTTATTATCTGTCATAGATTTTACCATATCTTGTGAGATTAGATTTGGACCACTTAGTCCTAAAATCATATCAGCACCTTTACAAGCATCTTCTAAAGTTCTATCATCAGTATCAAAAGCAAAAAGTTGTTTGTATTGATTTAGATCATCTCTTCCTGAGTGAATAACCCCTTTAGAATCAAGCATAGTGATATTTTTTACACCTAACTCTTTATACATAGAAGCACAAGCGATTCCAGATGCACCAGCTCCAATAACTACAACTTTTAAATCTTCTGCTTTTTTACCACTTATCTCAAGAACATTGATAAGTCCAGCAGTTGTAATTACTGCAGTTCCATGTTGATCATCGTGAAATACAGGCACATCACAGATCTCTTTTAATCTTCTTTCAATTTCAAAACATTTTGGAGCTGCAATATCTTCAAGATTTACTCCACCAAAACTATCAGCCATAGCAGCAACTATATCAATAATTTTTTCAGGATCTTTGGTATTTAATTCGATATCTACTGCATCAACATTTGCAAATGCTTTGAATAATACACCTTTACCTTCCATTACAGGTTTACCAGCAATATGACCAATATCTCCTAGACCTAATACCGCAGTTCCATCACTTACTACTGCTACAAGATTACCTTTATTTGTGTAATCATAAGCTTTATTTATATCTTTTTCTATCTCTAAACAAGGATATGCAACACCTGGAGAGTATGCCATAGACAACTCTTTTTCTGTATCACATGGTTTTGTAAGTAGTGTTCCTGTTTTACCGTTTGTATCAAACTCATCTTTTGCAACATGGTATGCTAAAGATTCTTTTTCAAATGTATCGCTCATTTTAATCCTTTTTATTTTTTAATGACTAATATTCTAACATAAACTAAATAAATCAATCAAACTAAACTGAAAAAAAAGTGATTTTTTATGAAGATGTGAAGAATTGTAATGTTTAAAATTCAAATCCACCTGTTGAGCCTTTGTTCATAGACTCATAAGCAGATTTGACATAATCTTGCCTTAAAGTGCAATCTATCATTTTATCACACTTAAAACAACTATCAAGATTGTGTTGTGCTTGACATTGTTGTAACTCTTGAAGTTTTTTATCTAATTTTAGTTCCCATTCATCTTTGAGATTTGTTGGTTTATCCATTTTTGCTATAAACTTCTTTTACTAAATCGATCTCATCATTACTACCAAAAAAACATGGTGTAGTATCGTGTATATGTGTTGTAGGTATCTCTAGCAATCTTTGTTTTCCATCTATTGCTCCACCACCTGCTGTTTCATAAATAAAAGCAAAAGGAAAAACCTCAAATAGTTGTCTTAATTTACCTTTTGGAAGATCTGTAGTTGAAGGGTATGAAAACAATCCACCACCTTTTAAAAGTATTTGATGAAGATCTGGAACCATACCTCCACTATATCTTAGACGATAACCTGAAGCAAAAATATCATCTATCATCTCTTTATGGTGTGGCAACCAACATTGTTGAGTTGATCCAGGAGCATTTAGTTTACCTTTTTGATTTAATTTAATATTTTGGACAAATTGAAATTCACCTTTTAGCAATCTATACATTTTCACTTCACCATCAAATGCTACAACCATCTCAACTCTTGGACCAAATACAACATAAACAGATGCTATAATATTGCTACCTTTGAAATCATCTGTATAGATACCATATATCGAACCAACAGATAGATTTACATCTACTAAACTACTACCATCAAGCGGATCATAAGCTATAAGATATTTTCCATTTGGATTTATATCTACTATTGATTCTTGCTCTTCACTTACACATTGTTTAACAATATCTAATGTTTTAAAATCATTTTCTATAATCACATCACTTGCAATATCAAGTTTTAGTTGTGTATCACCTGTGCTATTTTGGTTTGTGCTTTTAGAGGTATCACCCTCTTCTATTAGTTGCTTTATTTTTATACTTGATTGTTTGATTGAATCTAATATTATTTTTATATCGTTTTGCATTGTTACTCGCTTTTTGAAAATTTATAAGTGTATTTTATCTAAAATATTATATAATCTCGTTTATGAAAAGATATTTTATATTATACAGTTTAATTTTTATACTATTTACGGGATGCCAAACACAAAAAAATCTCACAAAATCACAACTTTTGTATAAAAGAGGGTTACAACATACAAAAGTAACAAAAATTAACAATAACCAAACTACCACTATTATAAATGTTACATATCTAAATCCTATAAAAAGTAGATGGGATAACAAATATTATAATTTTATAATAGGTATCAAAACAGCAAAACAAAATATTTTAGACAATACAAAACTAACACTAAATCAAACCAAGCCTAAAGTTATAAAATCTATAAATACCAAAGATAAGATATACAAAACTATACCTTTAAAAAATCCTTGGGCAAAATATTATTTAGTATCATTTGAAAAAAATGATAACTTATCATTGGTATTACAATATGACAAAAACAATATATTTTAAAAAATACACATCTATTCATATAGGTTCAAAACATAAAGTTAAGATCATCAATGAGATTGGTCAATACTCAAACTATACTATTATAGGAAGAGGAAACAATCTTCTAATCTCTAACAATCCGCCAAAATTAGCTATTTTAGGGGATGATTTTAATTATATTTTTATTAAAAATGATAAATTAATAGTAGGTGCTGCTACAACAAGTGGTAAACTTTTACAATTTTGCAAAAAGCATAATATTGCCAATATGGAGTTTTTGGCAAAGCTACCAGGAAATATTGGTGGGCTTACAAAAATGAATGCAGGACTTAAGCAATGGGAGATATTTAACTATATAGATTCTATTAAAACATACAAAGGATATATCCCCAAAGAAAATATAGATTATACATATAGAAAAACAAATATTGATGATATTATCTATGAAGTTGTTTTTAATCTTGAGTATGGTTTTGATATACAAAAACAAAATATGTTTATAAAATTAAGAGATAACCAACCAAATCTTCCAAGTGCTGGAAGTTGTTTTAAAAATCCAAAAGAGCATAGTGCAGGTTATTTGCTGGAAAAAGTTGGACTCAAAGGTTACAATATTGGAGATATGGCATTTAGTTCTATACATGCTAATTTTTTAGTAAATCTAGGAAATGGAACTTTTGATGAAGCTATAAAGCTTATAAATTTAGCTAAAAAAAGAGTTTTAGAAACATATAATATACAACTACAAGAGGAGATAGTTATTTTATAGTTGTTTGTTTAGTAGCAACAAAGCATCTTTATAGATAGGCTCATCTATAAAACCATATATTTCATCACTAAATCCACTTATTGATCTTGCTTGATGCTCTTGAAAAACTTTCACAATATATTTTGCTTTTTCTATCTCTTCTTTATTGGTATTAAAAATATCATTGATAATATCGACTTGAGCAGGACTAATACATCCCTTAGCTTCAAAGCCCATAGATTTTTCTTTTTGACACCATTTTGTGAATTGATCTATATTTTTATAATCTTGATATATAAAAGATACAGGATTAAAACCAGCAATTTTACTATCTATTAAAAATCTGCTTAATAGATGATCGATTGTAGGATTATCAAGTTTTAGAAGAGTTTGTGGAAGTTTTAGTGACTCTAAAAGATCTAAGATTCCCAAATAAACAGTTGTAACCCTTTTATCTATTTTGAGGTTTTTAAGGTTTGAAAATGCCTCTTTTGTTTCGATCGATAGATGTATATCGATACTTGAATCAATCAGTTTTATAGCAAGTTGAATATCTTGGATTGATCTTATTTTAGGAACTCTTATAGCATTAGGTTTTAATTGATTTATAACCTCTATCTCTTTTACCCCTAAAGTATCCAAACTATTTATCCTAACTACAACTTCTTTATTTTTATATCGCATAGATTTATTTGCAAAATTTTGCTTTAATAGTTCAAGAGCATATTGTTTATCATAAACTCCATCTTCTAGGTTGATTATTGCTGTATCACATTTAAGAATAGGTAGTTTATCAAGATGTTTTTGCTTATGAGCCCCTACCATTAGATACGATCTATTGTTCATATTGATCCCTATGAGTTATATAAAAATAGATCTGTTTCATCTCGTCATTAGTAAGAAAATATGATGGCATAATACTTCTTGAATCACTTACTTTAGTAAGTTTTGCTTTAAAATCATCATAGCTTATTTTAGTAATTGATGGTGCTATAATTTTTTTGATCTCACCATGCTTAGTTTTATATGTTGCTATTAGTTTACCTTTTGCATCTTCGTTGTGGCATTTGATACAACCTATACCTCTTGGATTTTTATATAGCATCTGTCCATATTCATAGTTTGTAATAAATAGATTTTTCTCTTTTTGTGCTACGATTTTAGGTCGTTTTGTATCTATTATATTGATTTGAGAACACCGGGTAGAAAATATGAAAAATTCTATGCAAAACTTAAAGAAGACGAAAATATCTTCTTTGTAAAGGGAAAAGTGGCCGAAGTCTCAGAAGAGCCGGGTTCCGGAAATATCAACCTCGTGGCCGAAGATACCATCACTGGTGAAAAAGTAAGACAGACCGTGGACATGCTTGTCCTTGCAACCGGAATGCAGCCAACCTGTGCCATTAACAGGCCCAACGCAGATCTGACTTACAACGCCGAAGGTTTCATTATAAATGATTTCAAAAAAGGTGGAATGTTTGCGGCCGGTTGTGCCAATAAGCCTGCTGATGTTGTAACATCTAACCAGA